>CAYMTH010000424.1:0-1493 GCA_964393235.1 uncultured Solibacteraceae bacterium
GTGCGCCGGCGGGGCCGGGGCGGGCGTGGAGGCGGTGCTGGTGGAGATGGAAGAGCGCGGCGAGGGCGTGGCGGGCGGGATTGGCGTGGCCGGCGGCGAAGAGGCAACCGAGGAGGCGGACGGCCTCGTCGCAGAGATCGCGGCGGAGGGCGGCGGCGCCGGAGGAGGAGAAGTAACCCTCGTTGAAGAGCAGATAGAGTACTTCGCAAACCGTATCGAGGCGGGCTTCGAGTTCCCCGGCCCGCGGCAGTTCGAACGGGAGGTTCTGATCGCGGATGAGGCGTTTGGCGCGGACGATGCGCTGGGCGACGGCCTCCACGGCGATGACGAACGCGGCGGCGTTCCCGCGGGCGGAGAAGCCGGAGACGGTCTCCTGAAGCAGCGCGGCCCGGGCATCGGCGGGGATGGCCGGGTGGGCGCAGAGGAGCATCATGGCGAGGGTGTCGTCGAGAGCGTGGGGCGAGGGGTCGCCGGGGGCGCGGGCGTCGAGGAACTGGCGGAGTTGCGGCTCGCGGGCGAGCCACGCGGTGTGGCGGCGCAACTGGTCGCGGGCGTAGTTGCGGGCGGCGGTGAAGAGCCAGGCGGCGGGATCGGCGGGGAGTCCGCGGAAGGGCCACGTTTGCAGGGCGCGGATGAGCGCTTCCTGCGTGGCCTCCTCGGCCAGGGCGAGATGGCGCGAGCCGAGGGCGCGAGTGAGGGCCGCGGTGATGCGGCCCGACTCGTGACGGAAGAGGTGTTCGACCAGCTGCGGGACAGCGCTCAATTGACCGGCTCGATCCGGCGCACCTCGATGCGGCCGAAGTCGAGGTGGGGGCAGGTGGAGGCGATGGCGACGGCTTCGTCGTAGCCGTCGGCGGCGATAAGGAAGTAGCCGCCGATGACCTCCTTTGTTTCGGGGAATGGGCCATCGATGATACGGGTCTGTCCGGCGCGGCCGATCATGTGGCGGCCTTCGCCGTCGGCGAGCTTCTCGCCGCCGCGGAGGCAGCCTTTCTCGGCCATTTCGGCGGCCCAGGCCGAGTAGCGGGCGATGACGTTCTGGATCTCCTCCGGGCTCATCGCGGCAAGCGGGCTATCGGCGGGATCGTGCAGAATCAGCAGGTATTGTTCCATTCGGGATCTCCTATTCTGCCCGGTTGACGAACGGCGGGGGACGATTTCGACAGACCGGCGGAAAAAAATCTACAATCGTCCATGCGGCAGATTTGGTTCGTTCTGGCGATGGCGGCGGTGGCCGCGGCGCAGAGTCCGGAGCAGCGGGTGGACGCGGTGTTTTCCGAATATAGCAAGCCGGGTTCGCCGGGCTGCGCGGTGGGTGTGCGGCTGCGCGGGGAGACGGCGCTGGCCAAGGGCTACGGGCTGGCGGACCTGGAACAGCGGCTGCCGGTGACGCCGAAGTCGCGATTCTATATGGCGTCGGTGTCCAAGCACTTCACGTCGATGGCGCTGCTGCTGGCCGAGGAGGAAGGCAAGCTGTCGCTCGACGACAGCGT
>CAYMTH010000424.1:1503-5101 GCA_964393235.1 uncultured Solibacteraceae bacterium
AATGGTCTGGCGCATGATCCGGAAGGCATCTTCGTGCGGAAATGGGTGCCGGAGCTGCCCGCCTACGCCGAAGGAATTCCGCTGCGCCGACTGCTGGACCACACGGCCGGCTTTCGCGACTACCTGGCGCTGTGGGGGCTGCGCGGATTCGACAATCAGAGCGTGCTGACCGAAGATGCTTCGCTGGCGATGATCACGCGGCAGAAGGCGCTCAACTTCGCCCCGGGGACCGAGTACAGCTACAGCAACAGCGGGTATCTGCTGGCCAAGGTGGCGCTGCAACGGGCGACCGGGAAGGCGCTGGAGCGGTATGCGGCGGAGAAGATCTACGGCCCGCTGCGCATGACTTCGACGCGGTTCCAGGCCGACCACGGCGACCCGGTGCCGGATCGTGCGCACGGCTACCAAAAGCGCGGCGGGGCGTGGAAAACGGCCGATGTCGGATTCGACATCATCGGCAGCGGCGGCATGTACTCGAACATCGAGGACATGCTGAAATGGGCCGCGAATTTCGAAGATCCGGCGACCGGCGGCAAGGTGTTGGCGGCGCTGCAGACGCCGGGGCGGATGGCCGACGGGACGGCGACGCCGGGAGGCTATGCGCTGGGGTTGATCGCCAAGGACGGGACGATTGCCCACAGCGGCGCGTCGGTCGGCTACAGCACGTACTTTCTGCGGGTGCCGGAGAAGCGGCTGACGGTGGTGTGTCTGTGCAACGTGGGCGGGGCGCCGGTGGCGCGGCTGGCGGCTCGGGTAGCTGCCGTGTACGGGGGACCGGCGGAGGCGGCGCGGGCGGCGGCGGAGACGAAGCGCGAGGGGACACGGGCATGGAGCACGGGCGAAGCGGGGGCTCTGGCGGGCGAGTATTGGAGCGAAGAGTTGGTCGCGGTATGGCGGGTGGAGGAGCGCGAAGGGAAATTGTGGGTGCAGGCCGATGGCGCGCGATGGGAACTGCGGCCCGCCGGTGACGGAGCGTACCGGGCGGGGCCGGCGGAGGCCCGGGCGGTCCGGGACGGGGACGGGCGCGTGACGGGACTGCGCGTATCGACGGGACGGGCGCGGGATATCGCCTTCACGCGACGGTGAAACGTTTTGCTACACTCCGGGCATCATGTGGATCCGGGCGATGGTTCTTGTCTGCGCCATGGCGGCGTACGCGGCTGAAGATGGTTGGGAAAAGGTCCAGGCAATCGCGAGCGGCACGGAACTGCGAATCACCAAGGCCGGCGGCAAGGCGCCGGTGGTGGCGACGATGGACCGGGCGACCGACGAGAGCCTGATCGTCGCGACGAAGACGGAGCAGATCTCGATTGCGAAGAGCGAGATCGTAAAGGTGGAGTCGCGGCCGGCCAAGAAAGGCTCGCGCGTCACGCGGCAATCGACCGTGGACCCGACGCCGCTGGATAAAGAAGCAGCGCGGCCGGGGCCAGGCCCGGCGCGGACGCCGGGGCCGGCGGGTTCGGCGTCGAGCGGCATCACGATGGGCGGAAAGCCGGATTTCGAGCTCGTCTGGGCGAAGGGCCGCCGGAACTAGACTTTGTCCTTTAGCATGGCGCGGGCGGCGTTGTAGCCGGGCGCGCCCATGACGCCGCCGCCCGGATGGGCGCCGCTGCCGCAGAGGTAGAGGGCGTCGATGGGGGTCTTGTAGTTGGCGTAACGCGCGACGGGGCGGAGCGAGAACATCTGGTCGATCGACATCTCGCCGTGGAAGATGTTGCCGCCGGTGATGGAGTAGCGGCGTTCGAGGTCAACGGGCGTGAGCAGTTCGGCGAACTCGATGCCGGAGGAGAAGCCGGGAGCGTACTCGTCGATGATCTTGAGGACTCGCTTGAAGAACGGGTCGCGGAGTTCGTCCCAGGAGCCGTTGCGGAGGGTGTAGGGGGCGGACTGGAGGAAGATGCCGATGATGTGACGGTTGGGCGGCGCGAGGGAGGGATCGTAGAGCGTGGGGCAGGTCATCTCGAGCATGGGGCGCTCGCTGGGCTTGCCGTACTTGGCGTCGTCCCAGGCCTTTTCGATGTAGTCCATCGACGGGCAGATGTGCATGGTGGCCTTGTGGTGAGGCGCGGGAGCGCCGGGCAGGGCCTTGAAGTTGGGCAGAGCTTTCACGCCAAGGTTGATCTTCGCCGAGATGCCTTCGCAGCGGAACTTCTCGATGCTCGCGGTGAACTCGGCGGGCAGGGCGTTGGGGTCGAGGAGTTTGAGAAAGGTGCGCTTGGGATCGAGGTTGGAGGCCACCTGTTTGGCTTCGAACTCGTCGCCGTTTTTGAGAGTGACGCCGGTGACGCGGTTGTTCTTCACGGTAAGGCGGGCGACGTGAACGCCGCAGCGGATTTCGGCGCCGGCGGCGCGGGCCGCGCTGGCCATCGCCTCGGAGACGGCGCCCATGCCGCCGCGCACGAAGCCCCACAGGCCGCGCTTGCCGCCGACGCCGCCCATGCAGTGGTGCAACAGGATGTAGGCCGTGCCCGGGGAGCGGGGGCCGCCGTTGGCGCCGATGACGCCGTCGGTGGCGAGGGTCACCTTCACCTCGGGCGATTCGAACCATTCGTCGAGGTAGTCCGACGCGCTCATGGTGAACACCTTGACGAGCGCGACCAGGTCCTGCTGCGAGAGGCCGCGCAGGCGGCCGGCGAGCTTCAGATACTCGACGATCTCGCCGATGCCTTTGGGCGGGAACGGCGGCGGGCAAACGAGCAGCAGCGATTCGACGAGCCGGGCGAGGCGCCCGAGCTGGCCTTCGAACTCGGGCATGCGGGCGGCGTCGCGCTTGGAGAACTTCGCGATTTCGGCGAGGGTTTTCGCGCCGTCCTGCCAGGTGAAGAAGTAGCGGCCGTCGGGGAAGGGCGAGAAGAACGCGGGGTCCTTGGGATCGACCTGGTAGCCGTGGCGCTCCAACTGCATGTCGTCGACGATCTGCTGCTGCAGCAGGCTGACGAGATAGCTGGCCGAGCTGACCTTGTAGCCGGGCCAGAGCGCCTCGGTGACCGCGCAGCCGCCGACCATTTCGCGGCGCTCGAGCACGAGTACCTTGCGGCCGGCCTTAGCCAGATAAAAGGCGGTAACCAGACCGTTGTGGCCGCCGCCCACGATGATCGCGTCGTACTGTTGGGCCATCGCGGTTACGCCTCCACGCCCGCTTCTTCGATGGTCAGCGTGCCCTTGTCGGCGTCGAGCGCGGCGCGGCAACCGAGCGGGAGCGTGAGCTGGTCAGCGGTGTGGCCGAAGGTGAGGCCGGCGAGGACCGGGATCTTGAGCCCGCCGAGGATGTCATCGACGACTTCGCCGAGCGAGAAGGTGGAATCGAATCCAGGACGGAACTCGCGCGGCGTACACCGGGCGCATTCGCCGACCACGATACCGGCGGCGGCATCGAGTTTGCCGGAGAGGCGAAGCTGGGTGAGCATCCGGTCCATCGCGTAGGGCTCCTCGCCGACGTCTTCGAGGCAGAGGATCTTGCCGCGCGTGTCGATCTCATAGGGCGTGCCCATGGTGGTAGAGATGAGCGTGAGATTGCCGGCGACGATCGGCCCGGAGGCGACGCCGCCGCGGACGGCGCGGAGCGTGTGATTGGGCCGGAGCGGGTTCGATTCAACCG
>CAYMTH010000425.1:0-5090 GCA_964393235.1 uncultured Solibacteraceae bacterium
GGTTGTGGGGGCCGGGGATGCGCCCCTTGCGTTTTTTGGGGGGTGCGGCGGGAGGGGTTACGGACGCCTCAAGCGCCGTCGTGGACTTCCTTTAGCTTGGCGCGGGTCGCGTCGTCCGGTTGGCCGTTTACCGTCAGGCCCATCTTGCCCTGGAACGCCTTGATCGCCGCGCGCGTCGTGTCCCCAATGTCACCATCAATGGGACCAGGATCGTAACCGAGATTCTTGAGACGCGCCTGTACCCCAGTGGGCTGCTCCACCGGATCCATCTCACCAAGACGGAGATCCCAGATGATGCCGGGACGAGAGGTGTCGTCGGTCATCCAGAGCGTCAGACGGGCGGCCGGCGCATCGGCCGGGATCTCCTGCTCCGTAAGGCCATTGGAACCGAGAGTCCCCTCCTTGACGATCGAACCCACCTCGAGTTTGTACTTCTTCCCCTGCAACGCGGCCAGATCACCGTCGAGCAAACGCACACGGGCATACGTCTTCTGGCCCTGAATCTTAAATTCGTGCCAGTTGTCGACCCCCACCGATTCGTTGCGGGTATCGGTCTCCGGAATGAACACCTGGTCGCCGGGATAGATGAGATTCGGATTCGGCCGGAGCCGGCGGAACTCGGCGTTGTTGTCGTGATTGTAGATCGTCCGCCAGTCGGCGAAGCCATGGGCGAGAGCGATGGAGGAGAGGCAGTCGCCTTGAACAACGGTGTAAATCGGCATGGAGTGCTCCTGGTTCTCGGGGCCCGATCAGGCCTTTTCCCAATCCGCCAGCCCAGGGAAAGAGACCTGGCACTGACCGGAATCGATATGTTCAATCTTGGCCTTCCCCTCGTCGTCGAGCGTGCCCTCGGAGACATCGCCGTTGGGGAGCACGACGCGGTAGGCCTGACCGGCGATCGGCTGGCCGGTGCGGTCCTTGAGCCGGATGCCGATCCAGTGCGTTTTCTGCTGATTTTCGGGCGAGTCGGGGTTGTGGGTCGGCTCTTCGGAACGGCTGGAGTTGGAGCGGCTGTAGGGCGTGCCGGGCATGGTGCCGGTCTGGGCGGCAGCGGCGGCTGCGGCGGCGCCACCGGAGTATTCCTTGTGGCCGCCGGCGGTAGAATTAATGGCCTCCGCGGCGGCGGCGGGGGCCTTGACGCCGTTGAGGCTGCCCTTGGAAGCGCTGCCGGCGGCGCCGCCGGAGTTGATGAGCACCATGGTGCCCTTGATGGTGACGCCGGCCTGACTGATATCCACGAAGTTCCCGCCAACCTTGAGCGAGATCTGGGAAGTACCTTCGATCACGATGGCGCCGGTGCCCTTGATGTAGGTCGTCCCGGTGTTCTCCATCGAATAGTTGGCTTTGTTTTCGATCGCTACGTTGCCGGTCACCTTCTTGGTGGAAGAACCGGTGACCTCGATGCCCTGTTTGCCCTTGATGACGAAGATATGGTCGCGGCCGATCTCTTCGACCACGTCCTGGGTCACCTTGCGCTGGACGTCGCGCTCGATGGCCTCGACCTGGTCGCGCTTGACGATGAGGTGGGTGTCCTGGCCGATCCACTCCTTGCGGTCATTGAGAACGCGCAGGTCCATGTCCTTCTGGGCATGGAAGAAGATCATTTCGGCGTCCTTCTTATCCTCGAAGTAGAGTTCGTTGAAGCCGCCGCCGCCGATGGAGGACCGGGATTTGAAGACCGAACGGGTCATGTTATCCGGGAGCGCATAGGGCGGCATCATGTCGGGGTTGTAGACGGAGCCGACGACGATGGGCTGGTCGGGGTCGCCCTCCTCGAAGGCGACGACCACTTCCTGGCCGATGCGGGGGATGGAGAGGAACCCGAAGTTCTTGCCGGCCCAGGGATAGGAGCAGCGGATCCAGCAGGAGGAGTTGGCGTCGAACTTGCCCTCGCGGTCCCAGAGGAACTGGGCTTTGACGCGGCCGTACTTGTCGGTGAAGATTTCCTGGCCGGAGGGGCCGACGACGACGGCGGTCTGGGTGCCGTGGATCGTGGGCTTGGCGGTGACGGGCTGGGGACGGAAGGGGAGGGCGTGGGGGATACAGTTGAAGACGACTTCCGGAGGCGGCTGGTCAAGTTCCTCTTCGCCGGCGTAGCCGCCCATCTGGGGGATGGTGAAGTGGCTGCGCGTGATGGTGTAGGAGTCGTTGTCTTCGTAGTGGTGATCGAGGGTGAACTTGTAACCGGGGGTCACGCCGAGGAAGGAGGTGTAGCCGGTGATGACGACGGAGTTGACGGCCTCCTGCTGCATGCGGATCTTGACGGTGCGCTTGTTATCCTCGTAGATTTTCTGGAGGTTGGAGGCCTGCTCGGCGCCGCCGGGGGCGACTCCGTCGAAGCGCTCGGCATAGCCGCCGGGGTAGTCGTAGAGTTCGAACTGGTCATTGCCGCCGACCTTGAGCTTGTGGGTGACGGTGCCGATTTGCAGGGTATCGACGATGAGTTCCTGGGCTTCGAGGTCTTTATGGGGGAGCTCGAAGCTGTGGTCCCAGAGGGTGGTTTTGCCGGAGCGGAGGGTCTGGGTTTTTTCCCAGGCGTAGATGCTGATTTCGTCTTCGACGGCGCCGATGTCGGGGTCGAAGTACATGGTGGAACCGAAGGGGAGTTCCTTATGGGCGGTGGCTCCGTCGGCGACGATGAGGGTGTGTTTGTCGAGCTCGTGCTTGAAGTAGTAGAAGATGCCTTCCTCTTCCATGAGGCGGGAGGCGAAATCGAGGTCGGATTCGCGGTACTGGGTGCAGTAGTCGCGGGGCTCGTAGGTACCCTGGAGTTCGTAGGCGACGGGGAAGCCGACGAGGACCTTTTTGAGGATGTCGGGGACGCTGAGCTGCTGGAAGATGCGGCTGCGGGTGGTGCGGGAGAGGAACCAGAGACGGGGGACGAGGTGGAGCGAGTACGTGGTGTTGTGCATGCCGCGAGCGCCGCGGGTGACGGTTTGCACAACGCCGTGGAAGAAGCGTTTGGGGGCTTCCACGTCCTCGGCGTCGAGGATGGCGCGGACGCAGACGGGCTGGCCGATGAGCTTGCTGAAATCGACGACGAAATCGTTGGGGGCGAAGCACTCGACGCGGAAGGAGTAGAGCTGGGAGAGGCCCTCCATGCCGTCGATGGAGCGGATGAGAAGCTCGTCCTTACCCAGGGGGGTAGTGAGTTCGAGAAGTCGGGATTCCTGGGTAAACTTGGGCATGCGTCACCTCATCTGCATATCGCGGAATCGGGGACGCTAATCCATCAAATCTCAGGCATTCGCAGGGTCCCCGGCGAGGTCCCACTTGTGGGAGCCTTTCACGTTATCGTACTCGGTTTTGGTGAGTTTTTCTCCGGCGGCCTGTGAAACCCTGTTGGAAAAGGGGAAAAAGGGGATCGTCGGGGGTTTGGGGACGATCTGATCGGGGGGAAGATCGGCGGCCCAATCGTTGCGGTAGCCGCCGAGGTTCTGGCCGGAGAGGCCGGCCTGGAGCCCTTCGCGGGTGGCGCGGTCCTTGATGCGCTGAAGGCGGTTGGCGACGGTGCGGGCGTCGTCCACCTTCTGCTTGGCGGAGTTCATGGCGTCGCGGGCCTTCTGCATGACGCCGCCGATGGGGCCGGAGATCTTGCCGAAGGTGTTGTCCATGATGAGCTGCCAGACGGGCAGGAAGGTGTTGCGGAAGTTGAGGGCGAGGAGCCATGGGAAGGCGCCGAGGTAGGCTTCCATGGCGAGGGCGTTGGCGGTTTCGCACTGCTGGCGGAGACCTTCGAGCTTGTCGACGAGTTCGCCCATGGTGAGTTCGAGGACGACGTTGAGGCGGCGGAGGACTTCGCGGTTGAGTTCGTCGAGCCCCTTATCGAGCAGGGCTTCGCCGGGCTTGACGTTGACGCCCTGGACGTTCATGCCGAAGTCCTTGGCGGACTGGAGGAACTGGACGTTTTCCATGACGAGGTTGACGAGGCGGTCGAGCATGCGCATGCGGGCGGCCTCGTACATTTCGAGCTCGTTGATGGGCTGGACGGCGGGGCGGGCCATCAGCTTTTTGTAGACTTCGCGGAGGAACTCGTTGTTGACGGTGGTGACTTCGTCGATGACGCGTTCGACGAAGCCGGGGAGGGAGTCGGCGCCAAGGCCAGACTTGAAGCCGTTGCGGATGAGTTCGGCGAGCTCCTTAGGGGGCGCGAGGGGCGCGGGCGGAGCATTGGGCGCGGGCGCCGGCGGGGGCGCGACCTGGAAGGCTTCTTCGAGGTAGGCTTCGCCGGGGGCGGGGGGCTGGTCGGGGTCGGGTTCGACGAAGTCGCGGACGGTTTTGCCGAAGTTGTCGACCTTGGACTTGAGGTCTTCGAGGCGTTTCTTGGCATCGTCGAGGAAGGGGATGCCGGTGCCGCCGCCGGGGGAATCGGGGGAGGCCGCTTCGGGGGCGGGCGGGGCAGGATACCAGAGATAGAAGGCCGGGGTGACGGGCCCTTTGAGGGCGTCGACGGTGTAGCGGGAGACGGTGCGTTCGATGGAGGGTTCGAGGTCGAGGGCGATGCGGACGTAAAAGTGCTGGTAGACGTCCATGGGCTTGAAGGCGAGCCCGGTGACGAAGTTGAGGATGTTGGAGACGGCGGGGGGCACGGCGGGGCCGAGGAGGGGCATTTTGCCGAGGAGGCCGCCGGTGGGGTCGTTGGCGGGGGGCTGGAGGAGGCGGTTGAGGAAAGCGCGGTAGTTGCAGCGGGCCTGGTGGAGGGCGATGCCGGCCTGGTGGAGGTCCTTGTAAGTGACGTTGGGGCCGTTGATTCTGGCGACGGCGGTTCTGACGAGATTACCCATGGCGTTGACATCGCCGGCGGAGGGGGCGGCGGCGCCGGCGGACCCGGCGCCGAGCATGTCGGCGGCCATGCCGATGGCCTGGCCGAGGCCGCCCTTGGACTTTTCGAGGGCGTCGAGAACGGACTGGCAGCCGGTCATCATCGAGGACAGGAGCATGGCCTCGCGGTGGAGCGCGGCGCGGTACTGGAAGGCGCGGAGCTTGGCGTTATTGGGGAACGTTTCGACGGCGTCGTCCTTCTTGGGGTCGTGGTGGAAGTTCTTCGAGTTGTCGAGGTGGACGCGGCCGATGTGGATGAACTCGATGAC
>CAYMTH010000426.1:0-5063 GCA_964393235.1 uncultured Solibacteraceae bacterium
CGCCACATACGCCAGCCACCGGCCGTCCGGCGCGATCGCCATGTTCCGCGCCCGCTCCTGGTCCGCCAGGTCCGGCACGACGATCGAAAACCGCAGCCGCGGCCGCCCCGCCGCCCCCGGCCCGCTTCGCCCCGCCCAATACCCGATCCCGCCCCCGGCCAACAATCCCACCCCGCCCAGCAGCCAGGCGCGCCGCGTCCCGCTCGCGGGAGCGGATCGAATCTCCACCACCGCCGGCGCCAGCATCCCCCGCGCCTCCCCGATCCACCCGAGCCGCTTCCGCGCGTCCCGTTCCAGGCACCGCCGCAGCAGCGGCCGCAGCGCCTCCGGCGCCTCGTCGAAGGGAATCTCCCCCCGCAGTACCGCGGCCAGAATATCGGAGACCGACTCGCCCGCAAACAGCGCCCGCCCCGTCGCCAGTTCGAACAGCACGCACCCGAACGCCCAGATGTCCGCCCGGTGGTCGATCCGCCCCCCACGCGCCTGCTCCGGCGCCATGTAGGCAGCCGTGCCCAGGATCACCCCGGCCATCGTTGCCCCCATGGTCAGCGTCGGCGAGTTCTCGGGGGACGTGGTTTCCGGCGCCGAAAGCGCCTTCGCCAGCCCGAAATCGAGCACTTTCACTGTTCCGCCCACCGTAATCAGTACGTTGGCGGGTTTCAGATCCCGGTGCACGATCCCCCGTTCGTGCGCCGCCTCCAGCGCGTCCACGATCTGCCCCGCCACCGCCCGCAACTCGTCCATCTCCAGCGGCCCCCGCGCCGGCATCCCCTCCACCAGCTCCAGCACCAGCGCGTTCCGCTCCACCCCGTAGATCGCCCCGATGTTCGGGTGGTTCAACTGCGCCAGCACCTGCGCCTCCCGCGAAAACCGCGCCAGCCGGTCCGCGTCCCCCGCGAAACTCTCCGGCAGCACCTTCAGCGCCACCTCCCGCCCCAGCTTCGTGTCCGAGGCGCGGTAAACCGCCCCCATCCCGCCCTCGCCCAGCAGTCCCAGCACCCGATAGTGCCCGATCATGGATCCGGTCATCACGAGAAATCTTACCACCGCAAAAATAACTGGATAAATCTATCCGGTTATCGTAATATCGCTGTAGTGTTCAGCTCAACGTTAGAGTATGCCCTTCGCGCCGTCACCTGGATGGCCGCCCGACCAGGTGAGGGGCTCACCGCCGGCCGCATCGCGGAAGCAACACAGGTCCCCGAAGACTACCTGTCGAAGGTGTTGCAGCAGCTGGTGCGCGGCGAAGTGCTGGTCAGCCAGCGCGGTCGCCACGGGGGCTTCCAACTCGCCCGCCCGGCGGGGCAGATCTCGATGCTCGCGGTTGTGAACGCGGTTGAGCCTATCCAGCGTATCGCCAAGTGTCCATTGGGTTTACGTGAACACGGCGTGGTCCTCTGTCCGCTCCACCGCCGCCTCGATAACGCCTACGCCCTCGTCGAAAAGGCGTTCGCTGAAACTACGCTCGAAGAGCTCGTTCAGGACAACAAGAGCCGCGAATCGCTCTGTGCTCCCATGTCGGAGGAACTGTTGCATGTCTTATAAGAAGCTGATTTTCTTCGGGTTGCCGGTGGTGGCCCTCGCTGGGCTGGGCGGCTCCTTCCTGGTCCCGCTCGACCATGAGGCCATCGAGTACACCAAGCGCCCCACCACCGACCCGATCACCCGCCTGAACGAGAAGCTCAAATCGGGCGCCGTCAAATTCAAATTTGAAGACGATGGTACAGGTTATCTCGCCAGTGTGTTGAAAGCATTGGACGTACCGGTCGAGAGCCAGGTCATGGTTTTCTCCAAAACCAGCTTCCAGGCCCCCCGCATCGCGCCCCGCACCCCGCGCGCCCTCTACTTTAATGATGAGGTCACCGTCGGCTTCGTCCAGACCGGCGATGTCGTCGAAATCACCTCCGTCGACCCCCAGCAGGGCGTCATTTTCTACTCTTTGGACCAGGAAGAGGTGGCAAAACCGCGCTTCGAACGCCGCGACACCTGCCTGCAATGTCACCAGTCCGCCGCCACCCTCGGCGTCCCGGGGCTCGTCGTCCGCTCGGTCGTCTCCGAGCCGTCCGGCTACCCAATGTTCCAGGCCGGCACCAAAACCACCGATCACCGCAGCCCGCTCGAAGAGCGCTGGGGCGGCTGGTATGTCACTGGAAAATCAACGGGTAAGCACATGGGAAATCAAGTAGCGGTTGATCGGGATAAACCCGAGTCGCTCAAGGAAATCTCTTCCCGCTTCGACCCCGGCCGCTACCTCACCCCGAACTCCGACGTCGTCGCCCTCATGGTCCTCGAGCACCAGACCCAGATGACCAACCTGATCACCCGGGTCAACTTCGAGGTCCGGCACGCTCTGCACCACCAAAAGACGATGAATCAGATATTTGGCGACCCCGCTTCGACGCGTTCCGATTCGACCAGGCGGCGCATCCGCGAGGCGGCCGAAGAGCTGGTCGACTATATGCTCTTCCTCGAGGAAGCCCCGCTCGCTGAGCCGATTCAAGGTTCAAGTGGTTTCGCGGAAAAATTCTCTAAGCGTTCGCCTCTGCATGAGTTAGATCTCAAGACAAGGCTCTTCAAGGTGCCCTGTAGCTACATGATCAATACGGCGGCCTTCGACGGCATGGGCGTCGACGCGCTCGACGCGGTTTACCGCCGGCTGCACCAGGTGCTGACCGGCAAGGCGAAGGACCCGAAATACGCCAAGCTGACCCTCGCCGACCGCCGGAACATCCTCAAGGTGCTCCAAAACACGAAGAAAACGCTGCCGGAATACCTCAAAAACGCATCGATTTGATGCGTTTTTGGGGGTATGATTGACGGGATGATGTCCCGACGCCTGCTCCTTGCCGCCGCTCCGGCGATCCTCACGGGTGCTCCCCGTCCCTGGTCCGAAGTCGAAAAGCTGCTGGCGAGCGGCAACGTCAAGGGCAAGCTCGCCAAGGACGAGCTGCCCACGCCCTCGCTGATCGTCGATCTCGACGGTTTAGAGAGCAATATCAATAAGATGGCGGCCTACCTGAAGGCCCAGGGGCGCGGCTTCCGGCCGCACGCCAAGACGCACAAATGTGCCGAAATCGCCCGCCGCTGCATGGCCGCGGGCGCCGTCGGCGCCTGCGCGGCCAAGATCGGCGAAGCCGAAGTCCTTGCATCCAAAGGGATTAAGGGGCTGCTGCTGACGACCGCGATGGTCGGCAAGTACCGCATCGAGCGCGCCGTCCGCCTCTCGGCCAAGAACCCCGATACGATCTTCTCGGTCGACAATGCCCAGAACGTCAGCGACTTGAACGACGCCGCGAAGGCCGCGGGCCGGAAGGTCCGCGTCGCCGTCGACCTCGCCGTCTCCGGCCGGACTGGCATCACGCCGGGCGAGCCGGCCGTCGGGCTCGTCGAGCACATCGTCAAGCAGTCGAACCTCGAGTTTCAGGGCATCCAGGCCTACGCCGGGCACTGCGCGCACATTATCGGCTTCGAAAAGCGCAAGAAGGGCTCGGAGGAGGCGATGGGCCGGGCGGTGGAGACGCGCCGGATGCTCGAAAAGAAAGGCATTCAGTGTTCGTGGCTAAGTGTTGGATCCACTGGCACTTATAATATCGACTCGCACATCGACGGGATCACCGAAATCCAGCCGGGCAGCTTCCTGTTCATGGACATCGACTACAACCGGATCGGCGGCAAGGACGGCAGCGACTTCTACGGCGACTTCAAGAACTCGCTGACGGTGATCGCGACGGCCTACAGCAAGCCGAGCGACGACTTCGTGATCCTCGACGCCGGCTTGAAGGCGTTTTCGACCGATAAACCGTTTACGCCCGAGGCCCGGGCGATCCAGGGGGCCAAGTACGCCTGGGCGGGCGACGAGCACGGAAAGCTCGATCTGCGCGAGGCGGCGAAGAAGGTGAACCTCGGCGATCGCGTGGAACTCGTTATTCCTCATTGCGATCCGAGTGTAAACCTCTACGATAAGTTGATCGCCGTTCGGGGCCAGCAAGTGGAAGCGGTCTGGGCGATCGACGCCCGGGGCAAGATTCAATAAAGCGTTCGTTCGAGCCATTCCATGGCCCGCTGGATCGACGCCTCGGTCGGGGAATGCCCCGTCCGGTGGTTGATGATGCCGGCGTGCGGGAACGCGGCGAGGAAGGGCCAGCTCTTGTCGCCGTCGGCGGATTCGCCGGCGATTAACAGGAACGGGCGCGGGGCGATGCGGGCGACGAGGTCGTGGTGGTCGGCCGCGGGCGGGAGCTGGTCGATGGCCCGGCCGAGGTACCAGAAGTCTTCGTAGTTCGAGAATTTGAGGCTGATGCCGGGTTCGGAGGAGACCACCGACTTGATGCGGGGCTCGAAGGCGGCGCCGTAGAGGGCCATTTTGCCGCCGAGGGAGTGGCCGATGATGCCGATGCGGGCGGGGTCGACGTCGGGGCGGGTGAGGAGGTAGTCGACGAGGCGCTGCAGTTCGATGACCCACTTGCCCATGGGGGTGACGCCGGGGTGGCGGCGGGCGTGGTGGAAGACGGCTTCGTCGTAGCCCTCGCCGTCGGCTTCGCCGTACCAGCGGATGGCGACGGCGAGCATGCCGCGCTGGGCGGCGAGGCGGGCATAGGCGCGGGTGCCGCCGGGGGTGAGGCGCCGGCCCCCGAGGTCGACGCCGGCCGGGGTATCGACGTCGTAATACGGAACGATGACGACGGGGAGGCGGCCGGCGGGTTTGCGGTCGGGCGGGACGATGAGGATGCGGGTGGGGAAGGCGGGTTCGACGGCGAGGTCGAGGAGTTCGGAGGCGCCGAAGCGGCGGACGAGGGTGGCGGCGGGGGCGCGGGCGGGGAGGCGGGGTGCGCCGAGGAGTTTGGCCCAGTCGAAGCCGGAGGGGGGCGGCATGGCGGCCGGCGTGGCGGGACGGAACGATTGAAAAAAGGCGGCGTCGGCGGGGGAGGGAAGGGCGGCCGGGGCGACGGTGCGGGCGAGGCGGAAGCCGGTGAAGCGGCTACGGGCGGCGGGGGCGAGGGACGAGAGCAGCCCTTTGTTCCACTGGGAGGCGCCGGTGAGGAAGCTGCCGCCGCGGATGACCT
>CAYMTH010000427.1:0-5049 GCA_964393235.1 uncultured Solibacteraceae bacterium
ACGCTCTCCGCCGCCACCCCGATCTCCAACCGCGCGTCCAACCGCGCCGTCGCCCCCGTTTCCAGCCGGATCCCGGTGCGCTTATACTGCCGGAACCCCTGCGCCGTCACCGTCAATTCGTACTCCCCGGGCTTCACCAGCGGCAGCGAATACACCCCGCCCGGGCTCGTCCGCCCCTGGTACTTCTCCCCGGTTCGCGCGTTCACCAGCTCTATCGAGGCTCCCCCGATCGCCGCCTCCGAACCGTCCGTGATCAATCCCGTCAGCGTCGAGGTCTGCTGCCCCCAAACACCGGAACCCGCCAAAAATAAAGACAAGAAGAGTCCGCGCATGCGGCTCTCGCGTGTGCGAAGCATACGTTATTCCTTTGTAATCAAGAAAATAGAGGACCGCCCCGCCTCATGGGGCAGGTTGCCGTTCCTCCGGTCAAGACTGTCGCGGCCGAACCGTTACGGGCGGCGACAACAACACGCGTATGCGTGGCGTCCAATAATCGACATCATAGATCGAGAATAAGATGTATTCTCGATCTCGTCAATATATTTCTCGATAGGAATAGTCGGGAATTGCCTGCCAGCCTCTAAAACACGAACCGCGCCCCCAATTGAATCCGCCGCCCCGCCCCCGACGTCGACACAATCCCAAACCCCGGTCCGTTCAACGTCGACCCCGGATTCCCGAAGTTCGCGTGGTTGGCGATATTGAAAAACTCGCCCCGGAACTGGAACTTTACCGTCTCCGTAATCGGGAAATTCCGCAGAATCGACGCGTCGATGTTGATCACCCCGTCCCCGCGCACCATGTTCACGCCCTGATTGCCGAACGTGAACTGCGCCGGCTGCGAGAACACCGACGTGTCGAACCACCGGTTCAACGACCGCTGCGCATTCGGCAGGTTCGGGTTCCCGTTGATATTCGCACGCTGCGCTCCGGCCGAGTTTACGAACGTGTTGTTCACCTGCGTGTTCACCGTGAACGGCTCGCCGGACTGCAGCGTCATCAGCCCGCCCAGCGTCCAGTTGCCGACCACCGCGCCCAGCCAGCTGTCGCTCAGGAACTTCTTCCCCTTGCCCACCGGCAGATCATAAACCGACGTCATCGTGAACCGGTGCCGGACGTCGTTGCCCGTCGGCCCCCAGTCTGCGCGCCGGTTGTAGAAGTCGCTGAACCCGATGTCGGCGCCCAGCGATCCGCCGTCGGTATAGTTATTGAAGGACCGAGCCCAGGTGTAAGTCCCCAGCACCGAGAACCCGTTCGCGAACCGCCGCTCCACTCGGCCCACGCCCGCGTAATACCGCGCGTCGCCGAACGCCGGCCCCTGCATGCTGACGTTGGAGAACTGCGGGAACGGCCGGTCGGCCTGCGTCGGCGTCCGGCCCTGCGCAATCGCCAGCGCCAGCCGCTCCGGCGTCACCTGGTTCAGCGTCAGGTTCCCCGACGGCAGCTTGTGCGAGAGGTTGCCGATAAAGCTCACCTCGGCCAGGAACCCGCCGCCCATTTCGCGCTGGACGCCCAGGTTGAACATCTCCGAGTAGCCCGTCCGCCGCCGCGTCTCGAAGAACGTCACCGCCGTGTTCGGCTGCTGGCCCACGCGCACCGCTCCGAAACTGTCGTTCAGCGCCGGCGCCGTCAGGTTCAACGTCAGCCCGTCGCGCAAATAGAACGGCGCTGTGATCCCGTTATCCGGCGTGTTCAGCGTCGCCGACAGCTCGTAGCCGAGCGACGCCGCGTTCGGTACGCCCGCGTCGAACGGGTGCGCGAAGAAGATCCCGATCGCCCCCCGCACCACCGTCTTCTGATTTCCGCCCGGCTTCCACGCAAAGCCCAGCCGCGGCCCGAAGTTGTTCCAGTCGGTGTCGTAGATCGAATCCCGCCACCCGTTCACCCCCAGGAACTTCACCACCCCGGGCGTCCCGCTCACCGGGTTGACCTGCGTCGTGTCGAAGCTGTTGGCGCGCGAGTTCGTGTCCCGCATCGCCGTGTCCGTCTCCCACCGCAGCCCCAGGTTCAACGTCAGGTTCCGCGTCACGTTCCAGTCGTCCTGCACGAACCACGCCAGGTACGTCGACCGCCGGTTCAACGCCTGCGTCTCGCGCGCCGCGAATCCCGTCGTGAACCCCAGCAACATCGTCGCCAGCCCGTTGCCCGACGTCGCCACGCCCGGCTGTCCCGTCGCCAGCGGCGAGAACGAGAAGCTGCCCGCCGCCGTCGGCCGGTTGATCTCATCGTTCAGCGACGGCCGCCACTCGCCCCCGAACTTGAAGCTGTGCTTGCCCCGGATCCAGCTCAGGTTATTCACGATTTGATACTGCTGAATCGGAAACTGCCGCCGCTCCTGTCCCGTCGAGCCCAGCGCCTGGAAACCCGTCGGCGCGAACTGTGGGAAATCCCCGTCCGGAATCCCCTTCAGCCCCAGCTGCGACGCGTACGGCTTGCCCCGCCCCAGCGCGAAGGAATGGTTGATCCGGTTCGAATACGTCATCCGGAAATCGTTCACGATCGACGCCGACACCGTCCGCGTCCAGCTGCCGTAGAAGTAGTTCTGGTGCCGCAGCGCGATCGTATCCGGGTCCGCGCCCGGGTCCGGAAAGACGCTCGTCTTGTCCGTGTCGTCGGAGTTGTACAGGTACCGCCCGCTCACCCGGTCCCGCGTCCCGAAGTTATGGTCGATCTTGGCCGTGTAGTTATCCCGCGTCAGCCCGTTCACATAGTTCGCCCGGAAGTTATTCGCCCCCGCCAGCGAGTCCGCCGGCCGGTTCGGCAGCGGGTAGAACGGCATGATCTTCACGCCCACCGCGTCCAGCCGCGACGCCGGAATCCGGTTGCCCGGAAACTGCGTTCGCGTCAGCCGCCCGCCCACGTTCTGCGTCGACGCCGGATCGTACACCGGAATCACCACGTTGTTGTTCCCCACCGTCTGCGAAAAGTCCCCCGTCCGCTGCAGCGCCGTCGGCACCGTCAGCGTCTGAATCGCCCCGTCCCGCCGCCGCGAACCCTCGTACGCGAAAAAGAAGAAGGTCTTGTCCCGCCCCTTGTACAGCTTCGGAATCATCACCGGCCCGCCGATCGTCCCGCCGTACACGTTGTACCGCAGCGGCGCCTTCGTCTTCTGCCCGTCCACGATCGGCGCAAAGAAATTCGGCGCGTCGAACTTCTCGTTCCGGACATACTCAAACAGCGACCCGTGGATCTCGTTCGTCCCCGACTTCGTCGTCGCCACGATCACGCCCCCGTTCGACCCGCCGTACTCCGCCGAATACCCGTTCGCCATGATCTTCACTTCCGCCACCGTCTCCACCGGCGGATCCAGATCCACCTGGCCCACCCCCAGCCGCATATTCTGACCCGTCCCGCCGTCGATCCAGAACATCTGCGACTGCTGCCGGCTCCCGGCCAGCGAAAAGTTCGGCTTCGCCCCCGAGTCGTAGCCGATAAACACCGCCGCCCCCGTCATCTGGATCAGGTTCAACGACCGCCGGTCCCCCAGCGGCAGATCCTCCACCGCCTTCGCCTCCACCAACTGCGCCACGTCCGAAGTCCGCGTCTCCAGGATCGTCGCCGACCCCGACACCGTTATCGACTCCGACACCGCGCCCACGTCCAGTTGAATGTCCAGCTCCAGATTCTGCCCCGTCGTCAGCACCAGCCCCTGCCGCACAAACCGCCGGAACCCCGTCTTCTCCGCGTCCACCACATACTGCCCGATCGGCAACTGCCGCAGCGAAAACAGCCCGTCGATGTTGGTGGTGTAAACCACCTTCTGTTTCGTCGCGACGGACGTTGCTGTCACGAGTACGCCGGGGATCGCCGCCCCCTGCGGATCGCGCACGATTCCGGTGATGGTCGCCGTCGGCGACTGCGCAAATAAAGGGGCAAAGAACAGGAGGGCGGACAAGGCGCCAAAGCGATTCATGCGTGCATTATATGCCCTTCTCACCTGGCCGATTTCTCTGGCATATGCCCCCGTTTCGGCGTATGGTAAAGGCGAAGGCAAGATATGGCGCGGAACCGCATCCTCCTCCAGGCGCCCGCGGAACTCACCTCCGGTCGCCTCAAACGGCTCGGCGAAGGCATCGGCAAAGTTGTGTACGCCTCCGACCACTGGGTCGTCAAACGCCCCCGCAAACCGCAGGAGGTCGTCGCCCTCATCTGGCTCTGGAAGCTCCTCCCCAAACCCCTCCTCCAACGCCCCAGCCGCCCCCTCCGTGCCCTCCGCCTCGCCGTCCAGGCCGTCATGAGCGTCGTTCCCAGCAGCCTCTGGCTCAGCTCCCACGTCAAGGACGTCTGGCGCATCTACCGCACCCGCGACTGGCGCGGCGAACGCCTCGCCCAGCAACACCTCGACGGCACGCCCCTCGTACCCGAAGTCATCAACTTTCCCCCCGTCCGCGTGAAAATCGGCGGCTGGCCCGGTTCCATCACCGTCGACGAAGCCACCGCCCGCGTCGAGGCCACCCTCCACGCCCACCTCGCCCGCCTCTCCCGGGAACGCCGCTTCGAAGAAATCCAGCTCTGGCTCGACCGCTTCCTCACTGTCCGCCAGTCCGGCTGGCGCCGCGGCCTCTTCTCCCTCGACGCCCACCTCAAAAACTTCGGCGTCGCCGGCGACCGCATCGTCCTCCTCGACCCCGGCGGCCTCACCGACCAATGGGACGAAGTCCACGAACGCCTCGTCTTCGAAGAGGTGGTCTCCCAACCCCACGTCCAGCTCGGTCTCGCCGAAATCCTCGCCCCCTGTCCCGAAATCGCCCGCCGCTTCGATGCGAGCTGGAAGGAAATCGTCAACCTCGAGTCCGTCCGCCGCCACTGGCCCCGCGCCGTCTAATCCGCCGCGAACACCCGCACCCGCGCGCCGTCCGGCGCCACCGCCACGCTCCGCCCCGCCTCCCACGCCGGCGGCCCGTGCCGCAACTCCAGTCGCTCGCCCGTCGCCAGCTCCACCACCGTCTCCACCGCCGTCCCGACATCGATACTCCCCACCACCCCCGCCCCCTCCCCCCCCCCCCACCCCCACCCCCCCCCCCCCCCCCCCCCCCCCCCCCCCCCCCC
>CAYMTH010000428.1:0-850 GCA_964393235.1 uncultured Solibacteraceae bacterium
TTTTGATCAGACATTATCAATTACCATTCGGTCCACCCTCGTCCAGCCGGCCCTACCGCCGGAAAATCGCGAGCCCCGTCCCGATCGCAATCGCCGCCTCCGCCGACCGCAGCAGGACCTTCTTCCCCGCGCTCGACGGCACAAACAGGATGTCATCCGCCTGCATCGGAACGTCCGGCGCCTTCCCCTTCAGGATCTCCCCAAGGGCCACCACAATCTCCTGCCGCTCGCCGCTGTCGGACGTCCGCCGCAGGATCTTGGCCGAGTTGCTCGACGCCTCCCGGTCCAGCCCCTCCGCCATCGAGAGGGCCTGCAAAGCCGTCACCCGCTCCCGGTCCCCCAGCACGAACCCCCCGGACCGCTTCACGTTCCCGACCACGTACACCAGCTCCGCCTTCGGCACCGAGATCACGTCAAACGGCCGGATCTCGATGTTCTCCTCCGGCTTCGTCGCCGTCAGGATATCCTTCACCCCAACCTCAGCCACGCTGTACTGCCCGGTTGAATCTACCCTCGCCCCCGGCAACGGCACCGCCCCGTACGCAATCTTCCGGGTGATCTTGATCTGGTGCCCAGCCTCCGGCTTCAATCCCCCCGCCACTGAAATCACCTCCAGCAGCGTCTTACGCCCCTGCAACTGATGCACCCCCGGGGTCTGCACCTGGCCAACCACCGAGATCGGCTGGCTCTTGTACTCCACAATCGCCACCGTGACGCTCGGACTCTTGAGGTACACCTTGAGCCGCTCAGCCAACTCCCCCTCTACCTGCTCGACCGTCTTGCCCGCGACCCTGAGACGGCCGACAAGAAGCAGGTTGACGTTCCCGCGCAGATCCACCCGAAACCCTCG
>CAYMTH010000428.1:860-5049 GCA_964393235.1 uncultured Solibacteraceae bacterium
TCCCCTCCGAGAACTCTTCGAGGTCCAGGACGCGAACGCCGATCTGATCGTCAGGCCCCAGCAAATAGGTGCCTCGGCCCTCGCCACTCTCCAACGCTTGCCCCATCGCCAACCCGGACGCCAAAACCGCACAGGAAACAATCCGCCAATAAAAACTCGCTCCCATCACAGCCCCCGCCCCTCACTTCCTGGCAACACAGAAACCAAAGTCTGGCTCAAGTCCAGCGGAGTCGCGATCTGCCGGCGCAAAAGTTCAAGTCGCACGGTAAAAAAAGCTCCCTTCTTTTGCTCCACGATCTCTCCCTCGCACCCGATCAGCGGCCCGGACAAGATCTTGATGCGCTTTCCCGCCTTTAGCTCCTGCCATGTCTCGACGGTGATCGTCATCTCCGTCATACGCCGGACGGCTTCCATTTCCGCCGCCGTCACCAACGCCGGCACTCCTCCAACGCGCAAAAAGCTGATGACACCAGGCAGCGTCACCAGTGGACCCGCATTCTGGAGGTCTCCCCGGACAAAAGCGTACCCGGGGAACAGCGGGGTCCACTTCAAACGTCGCCGGTCAGACAACTGCCGGACTTCGCTCCGGCAAGGAACGAAAGCTTCGACCTCGCGCCGTTGAGTCGCCAACTGCTCAACCTGCCGCTCATGCCCTGGCCGAACGACCAGAACATGCCAGCCTCCAACACTTTTGGAAGAGAATTCAGACAAAGCTGCCGCTACGGGCCACCCAAACAGTGGGCACCGCTACCTAAACCTGTTCAACTTTTTCTAAACGCGCGCGCGATTTCCATTGCCATTTTGGCCTTTGGAGAACTCTTCTCTGGCACGTTCAAGACTCCGGCAATACTCTTCCGAAGCCGCTTTAGCCAAAGAAATCGCTTTGTCGACTGGCTGGCTCCTCATGTTGCCCAGTAAAACAGAATAAACGGTTGAGCGTGAGCGACCAGAAATGTGCATCGCAGCCTTTACAATGTCAGCCTTTGTAAGCCGGTACTTTTCGCCGGAAAGTACTACACCCAAGGATTGCTCCCTTCACACTTACAGTGTGTTAACGGTATATAATTTCCATCATTTTATGCAAGCCCCAAATACGATCAAAGCGCAAATCTCGCCCCAGACCATTGAAAACAATATGCTTTTAAAACAACAATACGCTATCAACAGGTAACATAACTGTCTATCTGAGTGACAAACGATCACTTAAGTAAAACCCAGGTAAACATCAAGCCGCTCACGATGTAATAAGTGGGAGTTCGACGTCTTGCGACTTATCAGCCGCTAGATTCGGCTCAAAGGCTTGGGCACACGCCCCCGGCGGTTCGGGCCGTCTGGAAGCGGCATGGCCGATGCCTCCGCATCGATGGCCAGCTGTGGCTAGAAAAAACCAGCCGCCGTCGGCGACCTTCTAGCTGAAAGCCAGATCCGTCTCCTGCAAAAGCACTGTGGCCGCACCAGTCTGGCGCGCCATAGGTCCTGCCTGGACCGAATGATCTTTTTCTAGTAGACGTTGCTCCGGACGGCAGTTCAGAAATTAGTGGAACACTACCACAACGAGCGCAATTGCCAAGGTCTGGCGACCCTGGTGATCAGCCCAGAACCTCGCCATCTCGGCAACGCAGGTGAGGTCCAATGCCGGGGGCGCTTCGGCGGCATACTGAGTTTCTACTATCCCACAGCACCTTGCCTCCTAGTATTCGTGATCGCAGCCACGCGGGCATCAGTCATGAATGGGTGGCGTACCGGAGGTATGCGTCGGATCCACGATTTTGGCGTCTCCTGTGTGATCCGCGGAGTTTCCAGGGAATTCGCCACCTCGCAAGGTCCAAAGTTTCGGAGATGTAATCCTTGGTTGATCTTGGGATTCTGCGGATCGAGTTTTCGGGCCATAGTGGAAGGTGCGCGGGCGGATGGGGGCTCTTGACGACAGCGGATTTGTGGTGCAGACGGTGAAGAATGGAAAGGTGGAGACGTCGCGGATCGGATTCGAGAAGGTGAAGTCTGTCTGGAACCTTTCGGAGGAGTCGTTGAGCAAGAGTCCTGGTCCCGAGGATTATCATGGGGGTGCTTGTGGTGGTAGCCGTGGTGGTCTGTGAGGTGGGTGGCTGCTCGCGTTAGGGGACGGCTTCACTTCGCCGTGAACGCGGCCGAGGCCTCCGAAGTCAGATACGAGCCTGTGCCGGGTTCAAAGACGGCCCGGAAGTTGTGCGTGCCGGCAAAGAGAGTCGCCACATCGAACGTTACGCGGGGCGCGGCCTCGACATTCGCACCGATGGCCACACTCCCCAACAGCAGTGTTCCGTCGAAGAAGCGCATTGTCCCAGACGGCCCGGCGTACCAGACCTGTTCGTTGTATTTGCTGATTGGCGTTGCCGGGGACGGCGTAACAGTGGCCGTCAGTTTGGCTCCCCCGCCGAGGGCGCCCGCGACAGCGAGCGCCGTCACCGTTGGAGCCGGGGCCATGAAGACCCGGGTAAACACCGTCGCATCCGCTACGTCGGTCGACCCGCTGTAGTCCACTTCAAGCGCGGTCACGTTCATCGGCAGGTCCCACACGGAGGCGCCGGCCGCTGTGACGGCGCCAGTGGTGGCGATCTGCGTGAGCGGCACTTTTCCCAGAACCACGCGCCGGGAGTTCGTCGGCGACTCCCCGCTGATGGCTGTGATCCGCGCCGTCGTACTGAGGAACCGCGCGTCTGGCGCCACCCAACTCAGGACCAGGGGCAGGCTGAGCCGCGTTCCCCAAATATAAACGCCGACGGGCGTCGAGATCGACAGCGTCGAGGGGCTTGGGTCCACGGGAAGGCACTTTGTTTCGCGCAGAGGCTTCCAACTGCTGTTACCGGAATACTGGACAGCGAAACAGATCCCTGCCAAATCACTGACCTTCGGCGTGTAGGTCATCCAAGGCCCCCTGCCCCCGCCGTCGATATTGATGTTCTCAGCGGGATTGGCGCCCCGCGCTAAAGTCGCAGTTCCTGTCAGCACCGGAGAACGCCGCGTCGGCGAAGTCATCTTCACCGAATATTCCTTCGCCACGCCGAGCGCAAAACTCCGCACCGGATTAGACACACCGGAAATCTCAAAACCGGGAAGATTGTCGAAGACCCGAAATGTCAGCGGCTCGAAGGATGTTCCCACATAGTTTCGTGTTGCCGACAGCTGGATCGATTCGGTCTGAAACGTACCCACCGTCGACGTGCAACAAATATTGAGACGCGGCTCGCAGCAAACAAAGGACGGCGGCAGCGAGTCGTTATTGACTGTCACCTGGCCAGCAATCCTACCCTTCGGATCCGCAAACGCGCTGCTCAGAACGCCGCTCACCAACGGCATGCCACCAACCCGCGCCGTGGAAGCCGCCGTCGCCGGCAGCACCGCCCCCAGTTGGACACTCAAATGCAACGAGCTCCCGAGTATCGCTCCCCCGCCGTCATCGAGCACGTTTAGGATCCGCGTCGGCTGCTTCACATCGATCGAGGCCTGCGCGCTCTTTACCCCGTCACTCACCGTCAGCAGATAGCGGTCTCCATGCCCCTCCTGGCCGGGCACGCGAAACGCCTCCACCTGAAACGTCGCCGGATCGACAAGCTCGCGCAACAGCGGCGCGTCCAACTGCCGGCCATCCGGCTTCTGCTGCTTCAGCCGCAGCAACTTTGGAACAAAACTCCAGTTCGCCCCGGCGGCCGTAACCGTCTCCCCTTCGAATACAGCGGACCGGTTCCCGTCAGGCGTCACCACATACAACCGCAGCGTCGGAGCCGGAAAAACACCGCACGCCCCCGACACGCCTGCCCGCGTCGCGCCCCCGGCCGCCAGAACCTCGCCGCCGTCCATCATCACGCCGGTGATCGATGACCGCCCCAGCGTCAACGCTCCCGCCGCCACCATCTGGTCGTCCCATGGCTGGAACAGCTCGCTCGTCCCCGTCGGCTCTCCGGCTGACGTGCCTCCAGCGAACAACACGGCGCCGTTGCCCTCCAGGAACAGCGTCAGATGGCCCCGCCGTGGCGTCTGCAGCGTCGCCCCCAGCGTCTGAAACTCCCCGGTCCGGGGTTGATAAACCTCTACTTCCGCCAACTCACCGCGCTCCCCCGCCCCGCCCGCGATCAACACGCGTTCGTCGTAAAGCGTCATGGCACTGTGTTCACTCCGGGCCCGCGGCAAATCCGGCCCGGCCGCAACTGTT
>CAYMTH010000429.1:0-3723 GCA_964393235.1 uncultured Solibacteraceae bacterium
CCTCCCGGGCACGGCGCTGCTCCTCGGCGCGAGCTGCGGCTGCCTTGGCGGCTTCTTCACGCGCACGGCGCTGCTCCTCGGCGCGAGCGCGCAGGGCCTCTTCACGCCCCCGCTTGATCGCCTCGGCCTTTGCGCGAGCCTCAGCGACGGCGGCTTCACGCTCCTGCCCGGCCGCTACAAGTTGAAGTTCCTCGCCCGCGACGCCGTCACCGGCCGCATCGGCACTTATGAAACCCCCTTCGTCGTGCCCAATCTGAACAAGGAGGAAAAGCGCGTCGCCATCTCGAGCGTCGTGCTCTCCAGCCAGCGCGCCGCGCGCGAGGACGTCCTCGCCGTCGCGGCCAAAGACAAGGGCAAGGCCCACGAACTCAGCCCGCTTCTCCAGGACGGCCGCAAGTTGATCCCCTCCGTCACGCGCGTCTTCAGCAAGGCGAAGGAGTTCTTCGTCTACCTGCAGACCTACCAGCAGGGGACCGACGCGCCGCAGCCCATGCAGGCCTACGTGACGTTTCTCAAGGACGGCGCGAAGGCCTTCGAAACCGCCCCCGCGCTCGCCGCGCAAACACAGCCGAACCGCCTCCGCACCACGCCCATCGCCATCGCGGTCCCGCTCGATTCCCTCGCGCCCGGCGAGTACGTCTGCCAGGTCACGGTCGTCGATGCGAACCGGCGCAAGGCCGCCTTCTGGCGCGCGCCGGTCCTCGTCATCCCATAGGCTTGCCGCAGTTGATCATCCACGGCGTCCCGAACCGGTCGGTCAGCATCCCGAACCGCCACGCCCAGAACGTCTCCGCCAGCGGCATCATCACGTCACCGCCATCCGCCAGCGCCGCCCACAGCCGCTCCGCGACGTCGATCTCCTTCAGGTTCACCTGCAGCGACATCCCCTGCGGTTTCCGGTAGTACCCCGGCGGCGAGTCCGAGCCGCTGAAGGCGAAGCCCTCGCCCGCGAAACTCGCGTGCGCTACCTTTGCCTCCCACTCCGGACCCGTGCCCATGCTCTCCGGCATCTCGCTGTACCGCATGAGAAAAACGATCTTCCCGCCCAGACAGCTCTCGTAGAAGCGGAACGCCTCCTCGCACTGCCCGTCGAACGTCAAAGTTGCCTGTATCTGCATCCAGCCTCCTAAAAAAGAAATCGCAATCCCAACTGCATTTGCCGGTTGCTTCGCGCCGTCCCGCCGATGGTCCCGAAATTCGTGTTGCCCAGCGAGGCGTTCGGGTTCCCGAACTGCGGCGTGTTGAACAAGTTGAACGCCTCGGCGCGGAACTCCACGCGCGACCGGTCCGTCAGCTTCAATTCGAAGTTCCGCTGCAGCGAAACGTCGGTCGACTGGAACCCCGGGCCCGTCATGATGTTGCGCCCCGCGTTGCCGAACGTGTATTGCGCCGGGAAGGCGAAGTCCGCCGCGTTGATCCAGTTGTTGATGCTCTGGTTTGCCGGCTTGCCAGACCCCAGCCGGTTCGGCCAGTTCGTCGTGCCCGTGTTCGCGTTGTCGAAGTTCAGCGTCAACGTGATCGGCTGCCCCGTCTGCATCGTCGAAATGCCGCTCAGCGCCCAGCCGCGCACGATGTGCCCGGCCACGCCCGGCGCCCGGAACGGCAGCTCCCAGTTCCCGCTCAGCACGAACCGGTGCGCAATGTGATGGTCCGCCAGCCCGTAGTTCAGCCGCCGGTTCCGCACGTCCTGCACACTGCCGAACCCGTTCGACCCGACGCAGTCCTGGCACAGGTCCATGTTCGACTGCGTGTCCAGCGCCCGCCCGAACGTATACACGCCCAGAAAGCTCAGGCCCTTCGAGAACCGCTTCTCAAGCCGCGTCGACATCCCGTGATAGGTGGCGTTCACCCACGGCTCCACGCGCAGAATCGACGCCCGCGTGATCGCCGCCAGCGGCCGCCGGTCGTTCACCGACCCCGGCCCCGGCAGCGGCTGATTCCCCTCATACGCGCCCACCAGCTTCACGCCCCGGTTGCCGACGTAGTTGATCTCCCACACGATCGTCTTGGTCAGCTCTTTCTGAATGCTCAGGTTCCACTGCGCCACGTACGGCAGCGTGAAGTTGGAGAGCCACGACCGGATCTGCACCGTGCTCCGCGGGTCGAATCGGTACGCCGCCGGATCCACCGCCGCCGGCCGCGCCGGCAACTGCCCGCTCAGCGGCACCGTCGACGAGATGTTCACCTGATCGCTCACGAGCCCGAGGCCGCCGAAGCCGACGAACGGCGGGTTGTTCGTGATCCGCTGGCTCACCCCCACCGCCTCGTCCTGCGCGAAGAAGATGCCGAACCCGCCGCGCACCACCGTCCCGTTCACTGGCGGCCGCCACGCGAATCCGAACCGCGGCGCAAAGTTGTTCTTGTCGGTCTGCATCAGCGACCGCGGCATCCGCGAATCGCCCGCCAGCACATACTGCCCGTAGAGCGGATGCCCCGAATCGAGCACCAGGTTCGCCAGCCGGTTGTTCTTGTCCCAGAACGGCCGCGTCAGCTCGTACCGCAAGCCGAAGTTCAGCGTCAGCCGAGGCGAAATCGTCCAGTCGTCCTGCACGTAGAAATAGAGGTTGTTCGCCCGCTCGTTGGCGTCCGACGGGGAACCCGTCGTGATCGAGTTCGGCAGCCCCAGCAGCAGGTCCGCCAGCCCCGACCCCGACCCCGGCCGCCGCTGCGGATTCTGCGTGAACACCCCCGTGAACCCGAACGCCCCACGCCCATTCAACGTCGCGAACGTCGGAATGTCGAGCATCTGATAATCGACGCCCATCTTCACCGTGTGCTTGTTCTTCACCAGCGAGAAGTTGTCGGAAAAGTTCCAGACCTTCGAGCTCTTGTACAGCGGCACGTTCGTGAACCCGGCCGGCTGGTCGCCCAGCGTCGCGTACCCGGTCGGCGCGAACGTCGGAAACGCCGACGTCACCCGCGGATCCAGCGCCCCGGGAATCAGGTTCTCCAGCGGCTGCGTCCCGTCCTGGTTCACCGCGATGTAGTTGTAGGCGAACCGCGCCTCGTTCACCATCGACGGGCTCAGGATGCGCGTGTACCCGACGCCGTAGCTCCGCGCCGGCGTCTCCCGGTTCGTCCCCGTCTGCGCGCCCAGCGGCAGCACGGGGAGCCGGTTGTACTTCCCGTCGTCGAGCGAGAACCGGAAGAACACCGAATCCGCGTCCGAGACCCGCAAGTCCGCCCGCCCCGTCGCGTTGTTCGACCGCGTCGCCTGCAGCGGATTGCTCACGTAGTTCCGCGCCGCGCCCGGCAGATTCGGCGCCGGGTAGCGGTCCATCAGCGGCTTGCCCACGCGGTCGAACCGCGCCGCCGGAATCGTGTTGTTCGGAAACAGGTCGCGCACGAAGCCCGCCCCGGCCGGGTTCGCCCGCGTCGTCGCCGGGTCGTAGACCGGCAGTCCGAAGACGCCCGCCTTCTCCGCCGCCAGCGGCACCGTCGCGATGTTGGTCTCCCCTTCGCTGATGTGCGTGCGCTGAAACGCCCCCTGCCACCAAGCCCGGTTCTTGATGAACGGCCCGCCCAGCGAACCGCCGAACTGGTGCTGAATATACAGCGGCTGCTTCGACGTCGCCGGCAGGAAGAAGTCCCGCGCGTCCATCTTGTTGTTCCGCAAAAACTCGAACGCCGAGCCGTGGATCTCGTTCGTCCCCGACTTCGTCACCACGTTGATCACCGACCCCGCCGACGCCCCGTACTCGGCCGAGTAGTTCGACGTCTGCA
>CAYMTH010000429.1:3733-5046 GCA_964393235.1 uncultured Solibacteraceae bacterium
AACTCGGCGATGGCTTCCAGCTGCGGCCGCATCGCGTCCCGCTGCCGGTTGTCCAGCCCGCGCAGGTAGCTCTGGTTCCGCGCCCCGTCGAGCAGCAACGCGTTCTGCAGGCCCCGGTTCCCGTACGCCGAAATCGTGCGGTCCCGCGACCGGCTCGGCACCGCGCCCGCCGCCAGCGAGCCCAGCTGCAAATAGTTCCGCCCGTTCAGCGGCAGCTGCTGCATCGTCTTTTCATCGACGATCTGCCCCACCGTGTTCGACTTCTCTTCCAGCATTTCCGCGGCCGCCGTCACGTTGATCGATTCGGTCGTCGATCCCGGATCGAGCGTCAGCTTCAGCGACAGCGTATCGTCCACCCGCAGCAGTATCCCCGCGCGCTTCAGCGTCTTGAACCCCTGCGCCGAGGCCTCCACCGTGTACACGCTCGGCCGCAGCAGCGGCGCCGTGAACGCACCGGTGCCGTCGGTGGTCAGCGTGCGCACCAGTTCGCCGGTCTCGGTGCCCGAGAGCTTCACCTGAGCTCCCGGGATCACCGCGCCGGTCGGGTCATAAACGGTTCCGGAAATGGAGCCCGAAGAGGTCTGCGCATACGCGGCGCAGGCGGAAAGGACGAGAAGCAGGAGCGGACCTGTCATGCCCCGGCATCATATCGAACTCGTTACTGGCTGCAGGAAAGATAACGCGCGTAATTCAGCCGCACGCCGTTGGACGGCTGATACCCGCTTCCGTCGAACTTCTCGGTGTACTTGAACGCCTGCTGCCGGCAAAGCGTCTCGCCCGGCATCTGGTACAGCACGAATCCGTCGCGCGTCCGTTCGAGCGGAATGCCCAGCCGGTTCTTCCGGATGTGCCACGGGTCCGGCTCCATCACGGTCTTCATGACCTTCCCGCCCGGGTGCCAGTCGCCGACCCCCTTCCGCGCGAACCCCTCGATGCGCGCGTCGTGCGGCCCGTCGGGAAACTTCCAGCGCGGCGCCAGGCGTTCGATCTCCTTCCGCATGGCGGCGTAGGCGGCCTGCGATTCCGCGTCCGGGAACTTCTGCTTGAACTTCTCCGGATACAGCGCGGCGTCTTTCTCGACGACAGTATCGGCCTGCAGATAGCCCTCGGCGGCTTCCAGTCTCTTCGTGAGCCGCTCCACTTGCGAAGCGGCAAAGCCGACCCCGAACAGGGTGCCGGCGGCAATGATGGCGAATAAGGATTTCCTCACATCCGGGTTCTCGCGAAACCGCCGGAATCGGTATCACGCCCGGTAGTGGGCGTGAAAATATCGCTTGGCCACCTCCGCCGCGCCCACGTAGAGCAGCGTGATC
>CAYMTH010000430.1:0-543 GCA_964393235.1 uncultured Solibacteraceae bacterium
TACGAAGCCGTGGCGGTGGGCAAAGTCGACCGCCTCGAGGATCGAGGCAAAAACGCGTGCGCGGTACGCGAACGTGAATCGCTCTACGTACGCAGCTTCTCGCCGCCTGAGTCCTTCGATGACCTGTTCGAGCGTGGCCTGCGAGCCGTTGTGGAAGTAGGGGCCGGTGAGTTCGACGTTGCGGAGGCCGATGCTCTTGAAGTTGCCGTTGCCGGAGCCGAGGTCCTCCGCGGCGGGGCGGACGCCGGTGCGCTGGAAGGCGCGACCGCCGCCGCGGCCGATGTTGGCGTTGTTGACGGCGGCCGCGGAGAACTCGGCGCCGCCGTGGCAGGTGGCGCAGCGGCCGGTGGTCTGGAAGAGGCGCATGCCCTCCTGCTCCTGGGCGGTGAGGGCGGCGGGGTTGCCGTCCTGGAAGCGGTCGAACGGCGAGTCGTTGGAGACGAGCGTGTTCTGGTAGGCCTGCAGCGCGAGGGCCCAGAAGAGCGGGAAGTTCTCGGTCTGCTGTTCGGCAAAATCATCAAGGCGCATCTTTTCAAGCCAGTG
>CAYMTH010000430.1:553-5045 GCA_964393235.1 uncultured Solibacteraceae bacterium
GGTCGCGAGGCCGCGTCCGCCGGCGGCGGCGAGCGGGCCGAGCAGGCTGTCGTCCGGCGCCACGCGCTGCAGGCCGAGCGGTTGGACGGAATAGAGCTTCTGGGCGAGTTGGGACCATGTGCGGCCGGCGTAGGACATTTCCAGGTGGTCGAGGATGGGGCCGGTGGCCTGGGAGGCGAGCGCGGCGTTGTTCAGGCTGACGGGCTCGCGGACCATTTCGCCGCTCCGCAGCACGAGCGCGCCGGGGGCGTCGCCGGAGGGGCGGAGACCGTTGAAGACGCGGGCGGCGCGGCCGTCCCAGAAGCCGCGCTGGTAGTAGGCGGCGTTGATGACCGAGGGCGAGTTCCGGGCGGTGACGCGGCGGAGTTGGAGGCCGGCCAGCGTGGCCTCGGGCTGGTCGTCGAGTTCCTGGCCGAGTTCGGCGGACTGGCCGGGGAGGAAAGCCTGGAAGGCGCGGCGCGGGAGGCCAGCCGAGCCGGCGGCGACGGTTGTGTCGGCGAGGACGGTGGAGTTGCGGTTCGAAGGATCGGCGAGTTTGCGGAAGGGGAAGAGATCGGCGGTGAGGACGGTGTTGCGGGTGGCGGAGCCGGCGAGTTGATTGGTGCGGCGGTGGTCGGCGCCGGCGTGGAAGTGGCAGGAGGCGCAGGCGGTGTGGCCGTCCGAGCCGGCCTGCATCTCCCAGAAAAATGCCTTGCCGAGTTGGGTGAGCGCGGCGTTGTCGCGCACGTAGTTTTCGATGCCCAGGGTAGCCGGCACGGGGACGGCCTTGAGTGAGCGCAGCGGCTGGGCGGCGAGGGCGCCGGCCAGCAAAAATACGATGCGGACCATGGAAGTCATGGCGGAATTAACACTGCGCTAATGAAAGGAGTTCCGAATGTTAGCGCCATTTTACGACAGGGGCCCGGTTTGATATAGTTCCGCCATGCAACGCAGACTGTTTCTCGGTGGAGCGGCGGCGGCCGCGGCCGCGCCGGCACGGAAGATCGGCAAAGTGGAGACGCTTTTCAAGACGCCCGGGCCGCATCCGAACGGGTTGCAGGCGACGGCGGAAGGGCTGTGGATCATCGATCAGCAGAACAATTGGGCCTATCTGGTGAGCTACGAGAGCGGGAAGGTGTTGCGCTCGTTCCTGACCGAGGCCGACCGCGCGAGCGGCATCACGCACGACGGCGAGGCGCTGTGGCTGGCGTCGACCTACAGCCGCGAGCTGATTCGCACCGACGACAAGACGGGCAAGGCGTTGCTGAAACAGTTCACGCCGGGCGCGGGGGTGATCTATAAGATGGCGGGCGATCCGCCGGCGCGGCGGAGTCCGCTGGCGCACACGGTGGCGCACGCGCCGGCTCCGGCTCCGGCGAAACCTGCCGCGCCGCCGCCGTTGAACACGGTGGGCACCGGGGCGCACGGGCTGGAGTGGCGCGACGGGAAGCTCTGGGTGGGCGTGCCGCCGTCGCGGATGATCTATAAGATCGACCCGAAGACCTGGACCGTGGAGAAGCGGTTCCCGGCGACGGCGAACCGTGTGCACGGCCTGGGCTGGGAAGGGAAGTACCTGTGGGCGGCCGATTCGAACATGAACGGCTTCTTCAAGCACGATCCCGAGACCGGCGCCGTGGTGGAGCAGATCATCCTGGCCGACAGCGATCCGCAGCCGCACGGCATGACGATCTGGAAGGGCTACATGTGGTACTGCGACGACGTCGGCATCGTCTGCCGGTTCAAGCTCTAGGACAAATCCTGGGAGCCAGGCTCCTAGGAAAGTTCTGAGGCGAATTGGAGGGCCATGGCGCCGCCGCGCGGGTCTTTGGCCATGATCGCCTCGCGGTTGTAGTAGTCCTGCAGCGATTTTTGCTTGCCGGTGGATTCACAGACGTCGATGAGGACTCCGCCGGCAAGCGTGCGCCGCTGGATCGCGCGCCAGGCGCGCTGCACGGCGAGCTCGTACCGCCGGCCCCGGATCCACTGCTTCATCAACCCGCGCTTCAGCGCCCAGCCGATCATGGCCGTGCAGGTGAACTCTTCCCACGCCTCCGGCTTGTCGATCACCTGCCGCCAGCAGCCGTCGAAGCTCTGGTGGCCCAACAGCGCGTCGGCGTGCTTGCGGTAGGCCGCGCGCAGCACCGGATGATCGAAGTCGGTGAGCGTCAAGGCGAGGCCCAGCAGCGGGAAGGCGTTGCCGCGGCCCCAGGCGGCCTCGTCGAGCGGGGAGTGCCGGTAGAGCCCGTCGGCGCGCAGGCAGAACTTCTGCATCACCGCGAAGTGGTCGAGCGTAGCCTGTTCGAAGCTCTTGTCGCCGGAGTACCGCGCGGCCTTCGCCAGCAGCGGGCAGACCATGAAGACCGAGTCGCTCATCTCGTTGTGCAGCGGGTTCTTGCGGGCCTCGGCCGCGGCGGCCAGCACGCGCTCTTTCGCGCGCGCGTCGCCGGTCTGATCGAACCACGCGGCGAGCGTCAGGTGCCCGGAATAGTGGCTCGCCGTCGGCTTGGCGAGTGAGTTGACGCGGCCGTCGAGGAACGGTTCGAGGATCGGCCGCACCGCGTCCACCTGCCCCGCGCGCAGCCGGCCCCACACCGAAAAGCTGAGCGTATAGACCATCTCGCGGAGCTCCTGCCCGTACAGGCCGGCGAGATCGGCGGCCCACTCACGCGGCGGGCGCGCCATGCGGGCGGCCTGCGCCGTGTGCGCCGGGGACGGTTCGATCCGCGGCGGACGCGCGGCGGCGACGGGCACGCCGGCGGCGCGCAGGCCGAAGTCGTCGGGCGTGCCGGTGACGACGAGGTCCGGCGCTTCGATGTGCACACGCCGCCAGACGCGGTGCGAGGCGGCGTTGTCGCGGTAGGCCTTGCCCTCGGGCGGGAACGTGTAGGTGCCGCCCTGGGCGAGGGCGAGCGTGAGGACGCGCGGCTTCGGGCGGGACTGCGCGAGGAGGGGCGTGGCGGTGAGCAGCAGGGTCCGGCGGGTCATGCTCTGCGATTGTTGCATATTCGGGTTAACGTTCTTAACGATCAATTTACGGGAAGATTGCACGGCGGCGCGGCGGAGCGGGGTAGGGTTAGAGTAGCGAAAGATGAATCTCGAGAACATCCAGAAGCGGGCGCTCGGCTCGTGGGCGACGGTGGGCGTGCTGGCGGCGCTGTGCCTGGTGCTGGCGGGGCTGCAGTACAAGTGGATCGGCGAGATCAGCATCGCGGAACGGGAGCGGCTGCAGGCGGGTCTGCAGAGCTCGCTCGGGCGGTTGGCGCAGGATTTCAACGGAGAACTCTCGGCGGCCGTGGCGGCGCTGCGGCCCACGGCGGACGCGATCGAGACGGCGGGCCGCGAAGAGGCCTACGCGGCGCAGTGGCTGCGGTGGCGCGAGGGTGCGACGAACGCGGGAGTTCTTAAGCGCATAGCGCTGGCGGTGCCGGAAGGCGATAAGCTGCGGTTGCTGCTGTTTCAAGACGCCGAAGAGGCGTTCCGCCCGCGCGATTGGCCGAAGGGCTGGGAGGCGTTGCGCGAGGGGCTGACGCACCGGCTGCGCGAAGGGCGTCCGGGCCCGCCGTCGGACGGCGGATCCATGCTGCTCGAGATCCCGCGGTTCGGCGGCCGCGGCGGCGCGATGGGCGAGTCGGAGTGGTTGATCCTCGAACTCGACGGTGACTATCTCCGGAATACCTATCTGCCCGCTCTGCTGGCGCGGCATGTTGGTACCGGCCTGCCCCTGCATGCGCGGGTGTTCGACCGGTTCGACCGGTCGATGACGATTTTTGAGAGCGGCCCTACCGGCGATGGCAAGGCCGAGGCGTCGATCGGCCTAATGGAAGTGAACCGCTTCGGCGGTTTCGGAATGCGCGGCGGCGGTGGGCCATCGTTTATGCGGGGCCGCGAGAAGAAAGGGCCGCCGCCGCGCCAGCCCGGCGGAGGAGGCGGGCCGCCCCCGCCTCCTCCCGACGGCAACCGCGGCCGCTGGCAGCTCGACGTGCGTTACGCCGACGGCTCGCTCGACGCGATCGTGGCCCGCATCCGCTGGCGCAACCTGGCGATCTCGGCGGGCATCCTGGGCCTGATGCTGGCGACGGCGGTGATGCTGGTCCGCTTCTCGCGGGAACAGCACCGGTTTGCCGAGATGCAGATGAACTTCGTCGCCGGCGTCTCGAACGATTTGCGCACGCCGCTCACCGTCATCCGCACCGCGGCCTACAACCTGCGCGGCCGCGTGGCCGGCAACCCGGCCCAGGTGGAGCGCTACGGCACGCTGATTCAGGACGAGGCCGAGAAGCTGACCGCGCTTGTCGAGCAGGTGCTGCGCTTCTCCCGCGCCCGCGCCGGGCACGCGGTCGGCGAGAAGGCGGCCGTCGCGGTCGAAGGCGTCATCGACGAGGCCCTGCACTCGCGCCGGCTTGGCGAGGGCCACTCGCCGATCGCCGTCGACAAGGTGTTCGAGCCCGGCCTGCCGCTGGTGATGGCCGACGAGATGGCGCTGAAGCACGCCGTGCAGAACCTGCTCGACAAC
>CAYMTH010000431.1:0-1597 GCA_964393235.1 uncultured Solibacteraceae bacterium
GGTGAAGCTGCGGGCGGCGAAGTTCGGCTGGGGGCCGATCGGGAAGGGCACGGCGGCCGAAGACGCGGCGCACTTCCGGGCCGCGCGCGAGGGGCTGGGCGCGGACCGGGTGCTGCTGGTGGATATCGGGACGGTGTGGGTGGAGGACGTCGAGCGGGCGGCGGATTCGCTGCCGGCGCTCGAGGAGTGCGGGGCGGTGTGGCTGGAGGAGCCGTTCGTGAGCGGCGCGCTGGCCTCGTACGCGGCGCTCGCGCGCCGGAGCGGCAAGGTGAAGCTGGCGGCCGGCGAGGGCAGCCACAACATTCACATGGCGCGGCATATGGTGGATCACGCCGGGGTCGGGTTTCTGCAGATCGACGCGGGGCGGATCGGCGGCGTGAGCGTGGCGAAACAGGCGGCCGATTACGCGGCGGCGCGGGGCGTAACCTATGTGAATCATACGTTTACGTCGCATCTGGCGCTGGGGGCGTCGCTGGCGCCGTATGCCGGGTTGGAGCGGGACGTGATCTGCGAGTACCCGGTGGAACCGAAGGCGCTGGCGCTGGCGATCACGGCCGATCACCTGGCGCCGGACGCCGGCGGGATGCTCGCGATTCCGGAGGCGCCGGGGTACGGGGTGACGGTGGATCCGGCCGGGGTGCGGCCGTATCTTGTTGATTGTGAGATCAAAGTGGGCGGGCGGGTGTTGTACCGCACCCCGGATTTGACAGAATAAGCCGATGCGAATTCTCTGGCTGGTCAGCATTTCGGCGGCCCTGGCGGCCGCGCCGGCGTACCACGGCGAGGTGCGCGCGATTCTCGAAAACCGGTGCGCCGGGTGTCACCGGGCGGGGGAGATCGGGCCGATGCCGCTCGGTTCGTATGCCGAGGTGCGGCCGTGGGTGAAGGCGATCCGGCAGGCGGTGGCGACGGGGGCGATGCCGCCCTGGCACGCCGACCCGGCGCGCAGCGCGCGGTTTCACAACGATCGCTCGCTGACGGCTAAAGAGAAGAAAACATTGATCGAATGGATCGATGCCGGGGCGCCGGAAGGGCGCGCCAGCGGGGCCCCGGGGCGCGGGGCGCAGGCGGTGGCGGGGTGGCAGTTGGGGACGCCGGATCTGGTCATAAAAGTGCCCAAATTCGTGGTTCCGAAGGCCGGAACGATCGAATATACGTTCCTGGTGACGCCGACGGCGTTTCCGGAGGCGCGGTGGATCGAGGGGGCGGAGTGGAAGATCGACAAACGGGGCGTGGTGCACCACATCAATGCATTCATTCGCCCTAAGGGGTCGAGTTATGTTGCAGATGCGCCGGCGGGAACGTTCTTTGTCGCGTCGCGGCAGTCGCGGGCGGCGCGGCGGCCGGATGAGCGGGAATCGGACCGGAGAGAGCTGCTTTTGGGCTATGAGCCCGGATACAGGCCACAAAAGTGGGGCGAAACCAGGGCGAAACTGCTACCGAAAAACGCCGATTTTGTATTCGAAATGCACTACTCTACGAACGGTCAGGCGGTGGTGGACGAGTCGGAGCTGGGGATCTACTTCGCCAAGTCTTCGCCGAAGGAGCGGGTGTTGACGATTACGCCGGCTGACAGCGCGTTCGCGATCCCGCCCGG
>CAYMTH010000431.1:1607-4030 GCA_964393235.1 uncultured Solibacteraceae bacterium
GGGGGATCCGAACTTCGCGTCGTCGACGGCGGCGACGTTGAAGACCGACCTGCTCCTGCTGTCGATGCAGCCGCACATGCATCTGCGGGGGAAGAGCTACCGGATCGCGGCGCGGTACCCGGACGGGCGGGTGGAGAACCTGATCGAAGTTCCGAAGTACGACTTTAACTGGCAGACCACCTACTTCCTGGCGGAGCCGAAGCGGCTGCCGAAGGGGACGGTGCTCGAGTGCGTGGCGCACTTCGACAACTCACCGAACAACCGGTTCAATCCGGATCCGAAGCAGACGGTGCGGTGGGGGGATCAGAGCTGGGAGGAGATGAATATCGGGTTTATGGAGGTGGTGTTTCCGGCGGGGGCGGACCCGGACGTGGTGACGCTGAGCGGCACGACACGCCCGGGCACGGCGGGAGGGCGGTAGGGCGGTTTAGAGTTCCTTGATGCGGATGTTGCGGAACTCGACGTGAGAGCCGTGGCCGAGGAAGCCGACGTGGCCCTGGGTGCGCTTGATGCCCGGGTGCTTCTTGATGACGGCTTCGTCGGTCACCTTGGACAGGTCGCCTTCGGTGATGACTTTGCCGTTGAGGGTCACCTTGATCTTGGAGCCTTTGACGTGGATTTCCTCGGTGTTCCATTCGCCGGCGGGCTTGAGGGCGTCGGCTTTGGCGGGGATCACGTCGTAGACGGAGCCGTGGTGCTGGGTGGGCTTGATTTTGCCCTTGTACATGGCGTGGTCGTGGTCGAGGATCTGGATTTCCATGCCGGCGTAGGCGGCGTCGCCTTCGAGTGGGGCGCGGATGCCGACGCCATTGTTGCCACCGGGCTCGAACTTGAATTCAAAGCGGAAGACGAAGTCCTTGTACTCCTTTTCGGTGAACAGGTTGCCGCCGCCTTCCTTGGGGCAGACGAGGACGCCGTCTTTGGCGACGTAGCCGGGGCCGCGGCCCTTGATGAGCTTCCAGCCGTTGGTGGTCTTGCCGTCGAAGAGTTCGGTGAAGCCTTTTTCGGCGGCGACGGCGAGGAAGGCCGTGAGTGCGAAGAGTGCGAGTTTTTTCATAGATCTCCTTACGTTATCGGGCAACGGCGCCGGCGGGGTTCGGACTGAGCGGGCCGTTTTTCTGGGATTCGAACTGCTGGCGGATGTCCGCCGGGAAGGACTGCAAGAGCTCGGCGGCGCGGGCGAGCAGCTTTTCGACGACGGCCGGGTTTTCGGCGGCGACGTCGAAGGACTCGTCGGGGTCGGTTTCGAGGTTATAGAGTTCGGGGTTTTTGAGACGGATATTTTTGCGGCCGCCGGCGGGGGCGGGGGAATAAGTCACGTTGTTGTAGCGGCTGAAGTGGAGCTTCCATTTGCCGTCGCGGATGCACTGGAGGTTGACGGAGTCGAAGTAGAGAAGCGGGGCGCGGTCGAGGGCGGGTTTGGCGCCGGTGAGGATGGGGGTGATGTCGATGCCGTCGGTGGGGCGGGCGGGTTTGGCGGCGCCGGTGAGGGAGCAGACGGTGGGCACGATATCCATGGTGGAGACGAGGGCGTTGGAGACGCGGCCGCGGGCGATGCGGGCGGGGGCCCAGGCGATGAGGGGGACGCGGACGCCGCCTTCCCACGTCATGCCTTTTCGGCCGCGGAGCTTGCCGGGGCTGCCCTGGAACCAGGGGCCGTTGTCGGAGGAGAAAAGGAAGAGGGTGTTTTTGTCGAGGCCGTGTTTTTTGAGCGTCTCCATGAGCTGGCCGACGGACCAGTCGAGTTCGCTGACGACGTCGCCGTAGATGCCGTGGGGGCTTTTGCCGCGGAAGGCGGAAGAGGCGGCGAGGGGGATGTGAGGGTAGGTATGTGGGAAGTAGAGGAAGAAGGGGGAGGACTTGTTGTCCTCGATGAACTTGACGGCGCGTTCGGTGTAGCGGGGGGTGAGGGTTTCGAGGGTCGCCTGCTCTTCGACGACCTTTTCGCCGTCCATGAGCCAGCGGGGGTTCATGTCGTTGGAGTAGGGGATGCCGAAATAGGCGTCGAAGCCTTTGTAGGTGGGCAGGTGCGGGGCGAGGTGGCCGAGGTGCCATTTGCCGACGCACATGGTTTTGTAGCCTTTGGCCTTGAGGAGCTGGGCGAGGGTTTGTTCGCCTTCGGCGAGGCCGGAGTTATCGCGGGGGAAGAGGACGTTGGGGACGCCGACGCGGGTGGGGTAGCGGCCGGTGAGGAGGGCTGCGCGGGAGGGGGAGCAGACGGGGTTGGCGGAGAGGCAGTGGGTGAAGCGGACGCTTTCGCGGGGGGCGCGGTCGAGGTGGGGAGTGGAGAGGGGGGAGCCGTAGCAGCCGAGGTCGCCCCAGCCGAGATCGTCGGCGTACATGAGGATGACGTTGAGGGGTTTGGGTTGGGCGGGGGCGGAGGCGAGGGCGGCGGAGGCGAGAAAGGCTCGGCGGGACAACGA
>CAYMTH010000431.1:4040-5030 GCA_964393235.1 uncultured Solibacteraceae bacterium
TATTGTATCTTGTCCGCAAAAGTGGGGTACGGGTAGTGTACACTTTGGCTATTGGAGGTGGACCTTCCCTCACGGGACGCATTCGCCAAGGCTCACGAGCTCCCTCCGCGACGCGGCAGCCGATTTGTGCGCGTCGGTTTTTAACCTGGTGGTACCCGGGGAATGTTTGTTGTGCGGCGAGATCCTGCGCCATGCGGGACGGTTGCCGTATTGCGAGAGCTGTTTGCGCTCGCCGGAGCCGATGACGGCGGAGCATTTCTGTACGCGGTGCCGGACGCCGTTTTTGTCCGATGCGCCGCTGGACCAGGAAGGGGTATGCCGACGGTGCCGGTCGGGGTTGACGGGGTACGACTTTGCGTACTCGTTCGGATTTTACGAAGGCAACCTGCGGAAGATGATCCACCACTTCAAGTACGCCGGGGTGGAGGTGCTGGCGGGTCCGCTGGGGGACCTGATGGTGCGGGCGATTCCGCTGGACATGCGGGTGGACATGATTGTTCCGGTGCCGTTGCACTGGAGGAGGAGGTTGTGGCGCGGGTATAACCAGTGCGAATTGCTGGCCCGGCCGCTGGAGAGTAGGTTGTGCGTGCCGGTGGTAAGCGCCCTGGAAAAGAGCCGCCACACGGAAACGCAAGCCACGTCTACACCCGCGCAGCGCCGGTCCAACCTGACCGGCGCTTTTGTTTTGGCGGAGCGGGGAATTGTGAAAGATAAGCGGGTGCTGCTGGTGGACGATGTGTTGACCACCGGGGCGACCGTGATGACTTGTAGCGCTTTGCTGCGGCGCGGCGGAGCGAAGAGTGTAACCGTGTTGACGCTGGCGCGCGTGGACCGCCGGCCCGCGGAGGGGCGGGCGGCGTTGAGCGCGATGCGAGCGCAGGGAGGAGCGAGCTAAAAATGGGGACTTACGACCGTTTGCACCAGCCTGTGCTGGTACTGAATGCGAGCTACGAGCCGATCAACGTTTGCGCGGCGCGGCGGGCACTGATC
>CAYMTH010000432.1:0-4688 GCA_964393235.1 uncultured Solibacteraceae bacterium
GACGGGTCGATGATCATCTCGATCAAGGGGGAGACGGCGTCGTACCAGGTGCTGAACGGGCAGGCGGAGAAGGAGACGTCGATCGGGTGCTCGGGCGGGCCGGTGCCGGAGCAGGCGATGGCCGAGTTCGAGGTGCGGAAGACCCGGGGGCGGGGGGCCTGGAAGCTGATCGAGATGACGTCGGCGGCCAACGGGTTCACGGCGAGGGTGCAGGTGGACGATCCGTCGCGGGGGGCGGACCGGTACGTGCTTGTGGTTCGCTGGAAGCTGTAGCACTATATATAGTGGTAGTCAAAAAAAGACTACCAAAGGGAGTGGTCTGCCTCTTGCATTCCGGCCGATAGCCCGGTAGTATACAGGAATCCCCCCCGAGCGCCGCGACGAGTGTCGCGGTGAAAATTCTGTAGATCTACCTTCCAAGGGGGGCATCGCGTTGCTGAAGCTTAAGCGCGTCGAAATCCAGGGCTTTAAATCCTTCGCTGACCGTCAGGAACTGCGGTTCAACGGGGCGGGCGTAGCGGCGATTGTCGGGCCGAACGGCTGCGGCAAGTCGAACGTCTGCGACGCCATCAGCTGGGTGCTGGGCGAGCAGAGCGCCAAGAGTCTGCGCGGGGCCCGGATGGAAGATGTCATCTTCGCCGGGACGCGGGACCGGAAGCCGGTGGGCATGGCGTCGGTGACGATGACGCTGGTCGATCCGACCTACGAAGTCGCGCTGCCGGCGGTGGCGCCGGAGCCGGCGACGGAGGCCGAAGGGGCGGCGATCGCCGCGGCGAAGGCGGAGCATGCGCAGAAGGAACGGCGGCACGAGATCACGGTGACGCGCCGGCTGTACCGCTCGGGTGAGAGCGAGTACCTGATCGACGGCAAGTCCGCGCGGTTGCGGGACATTCAGGACATCTTCATGGGCACCGGCCTGGGGCCGGAGTCCTACGCGATCATCGAACAGGGCCGTATCGGCCAGATTCTGAGCTCGCGGCCGCAGGACCGGCGCGCGGTGATCGAAGAAGCCGCGGGGATCACGCGGTTCAAGACCAAGCGGCGGCTGGCCGAGGCCAAGCTCGAGGGCGCCAAGCAGAACCTGACGCGGGTGTTCGACATTCTCGAGGAAGTCACCCGGCAGGTGAACTCGCTGAAGCGGCAGGCGGCGAAGGCCGAGCGGTACGTGAAGCTCCGCGAGGAGATGGTGACGCACCTGCGGCTGTTGATTGCCGGCCGGTACAAGGCGCTGGAGCGGGAAGCCTCGAAGACGGCGATCGAGATGAGCCAGGCGGCGGCCGCGTTCGACACGCTCGGCGCGGAACTGCGCACGAAGGAAGCCGAGTACACGTCGCTGCAGCAGACCTGCTACCAGCACGAAGAGGCGCTGACGGCGCAGCGCCGGGAGTTGGCGGACCTGCAGCTCGAGGCCGAGCGGACGCGCGGGAGGCTGAACAGCCAGTCGCAGCAGGTGGCGTCGATCGAGCAGCGCCTGTCGGGCGGCGAGAACGAGTCGACGGAAGTGGAACGGCGTTTGGCGGCGTTCCAGGCCGATGTCGAGAAGCACATCCAGTCGCTCGCGGAAGCGTCGGCGAATGCCAACGACGCGCGGGAGCGGCTGCGGCTGAAGAACGAAGAGCGCGAGCAGATCCAGGGCCAGCTCCGGATGCGGGAGCAGGGGCTGGAAGCGGCGCGGCAGCAGGTGCTGCGGTTATTGGGCGAAGCCTCGACCATGCGCAACCAGCTGGCGCAGATGGAAGAGTACCTGGCCTCGAACGAGCGCGACCGGAACCGCGCGGGCAAGGAAGCCGAGACGGCGGCGGCCGAACTGGAACGGGTGGCCGGCCTGAAGGCCGAGCTGCAGGTGAAGCTGGGCGACCGGCAGTTGCAGCTCGAGTCGCTGGCCGAGCAGAAGAAGCGGGCCGAGGAAGACATTGCGAGCCGGAAGTCGGCGCTAGGCGAAGCCCGGCGGCAGTTGGAAGCCGTGCGGGCCGAGCTGAGCCGGCTGAAGGCGCGGAAGGACTCGCTGGAAGAGATCCTGTCGCACCGGGCGTATACGACCGAGTCCGTGAAGCGGCTGTTCACGGCGGTGGAGCGCGGGGAGACGTCCGCGCTGAAGCCGACCGGGGTGCTGGCCGACTTCATCGAAGTGGATCCGGCGTTTGAAAAGGCCGCCGAAGAGTTCCTGCACGACGAGCTGGAGTACGTCGTGGTGAGCGACTGGTCGCAGGCCGACAGCGGCATCGACCTGATGCGCGGGGACCTGGACGGCCGGGCGACGTTCCTGGTGCACCCGGAAGCGGACGACAAGTACGCCAGCGCGCTGGCGACCGAGCCGCCGATCGGCCCGGAGACCGGGATTATCGGGCGGCTGAGCAACTACCTGAAGATGACGAACGGCCTGACGAAGGCGCCGGCCGAGCTGTTGCCGCGGCTGTCGCGGTGCTACCTGGTGCAGGACCGGGCGGCGGCGCAGCGGCTGGCCGGGCAGTATCCGGACATCTTCTTCCTGCTGCCGGACGGCGTGTGCTACCACGGGCACGCGGTGAGCGGCGGGCGGAAGACGGGCTCCGGGCCGCTGGCGCTGAAGCGCGAGTTGCGCGAGCTGATGGGCACTGTGGGCGCCAAGCAGCGGGCCTTTGAGGGCACGCAGGAGCAGATCGCCGAGCTCGAGCACGCGATTCAGACGCTGACCGAACAGCACGAGCAGATCCGGCAGCAGCAGCAGCGGGAGGAGCGCGAGGCGTTGGCGCTCGACCACGAGATGCGGCGGCTGGGCGAGGAGACGAACCGGTCGAACTCGCGGCTGTCGTCGGCCAAGATGGAACTCGAGCGGCTGCAGCGCGAAGCCGACCGGGTGGCCAGCCAGAAGGACGAGCGGCAGCGCCTGCACGCCGAGAAGGAAGAGGCGCGGCAGGCCAAGGAGCGCGAGCTCGAGAGCGGGCGCGGCGAACTCGACCTGCTGCGGGAGTCCGTCCAGCGAGTGTCGGAGGAGCACTCGGTGTTGCGAGTGCAGTTGGCCTCGCTGGACGAACGGCTGCGGAGCGAGTCGGCGGCAAAGCAGCGGCTGGAAGCTCAAATTGGCGAACTGACGCGGCGGCGCGGGTCGATCGCGGCCGAGCTGGAACGGCTCGGGTTGGACCGGACGCGGTTGTTGAACGACAACATGGAGCTGGACGCGACGGTCAATCTGCTCCAGGAAGAGATCCTGCGGCTGCAGGGGCTGGTCCAGGTGGCGGCGCAGAAGGACCAGGAGATGCGGACCCAGTTGGCCGCCCTCGACGAGGCGCAGAAGGCGCAGCGGCTGGCGGTGCAGGAAGCCCAGGACCGGCGGGGCCGAGTGGAGCTGCACCTGGTGCAGCTGCAGAGCGACCTGAAGCACCTGGACGAGAACGCCCGGAAGGACCTGCAGGCGCCGGCGTCGGAGCTGGTGCGGGAGGACGATCCCGAGCTCGACGAGATGGCGCTGAGCGAACTCGATGCGAAGTACACCGAGGTTCGCGGGCGGATCGAGGCACTGGGGGCGGTGAACCCGCAGGCGCTCGAGGAGTACAAAGAGGCCGAGCTGCGGTACAACTTCCTGAACACGCAGCGGCAGGACCTGCTGGACTCGATCCGGGATACGGAGAAGGCGATCCAGGAGATCGACGTCGAGTCGCGGAAGCGGTTCGCCGAGGCGTTCGAAGCGGTGAACGCGCAGTTCAAAGAGATCTTCAAGACGCTGTTCGGCGGCGGTCACGCCGAGATGCGGCTCACCGATGAGACGAATATCGGGGAGAGCGGCATCGAGATGATCGCTTCGCCGCCGGGCAAGCGGCTGCAGAACGTGCTGTTGCTGTCGGGCGGCGAGAAGTCGCTGACGGCGATGGCGCTGCTGATGGCGATTTTCAAGTATCAGCCGAGCCCGTTCTGCATCCTGGACGAGGTGGACGCGCCGCTCGACGAAGCGAATACGGGGCGGTTGGCGCGGTTGTTGAAAGAGATGGCATCGGAGACGCAGTTCATCGTGATCACGCACGCCAAGCGGACGATGGAAGCGGCGCAGATGTTGTATGGGGTGACGATGGAAGAGCCGGGCGTATCGAAGCTCGTCTCGGTCAAGTTCCAGCCCCATCAGACGGTTCCCCCACCCACCCCCGAGACCCGGCGGACGCCGGCGATGGCCCAGTAGGGTCAGCGCCAGCGCCCCGGGAGGAATCCGACGAGTTCCGCCACCTCTCCCCCGAGACTCACGGGATGCGGGCCTCGCCCTTGCGGGCGGGGCCGCGCATCCTGCGAGGTAATTTGTGCGCGGGTAAGTCCTTTGTTATCAACGAAACTATTGGTTTGTTCGTTGGTTTGAACCTCGGTTTGAACCTTGGTTTGTCCGGGTATCAAAAGCAGAAGGGGAAGGCGCAGGCCTTCCCCTCTCAATTTCATTCTACCAAGGGTGTCAAGTTAGACTAATGACGATGCTAGCTCGTACTCTGGTCACTGCTACGGTATTTGGAATTGCGATGATGGGGCAACAGGCGCCGCCGGCGAAACCGGCCGCCGCGAAGCCCGCGCCGGCCAAGCCGGCGGCGGCACCGGCACCGGCGAAGCCGACGCGGCCGCCGGGGCTGTATGCGACGCTGTCGATTTCGCACGGGACGACGCCGCTGGGGAACATTGTGTTCAAGTTTTATGACTTGGAATCGCCGATTACGACGAAGAACTTCGTGGACCTG
>CAYMTH010000432.1:4698-4996 GCA_964393235.1 uncultured Solibacteraceae bacterium
GGGGCGGAAGGAGTGGCTGAACCCGAAGACGGGGACGCGCGTGAAGCAGCCGCTGTTTAACGGGCTGACGTTCCACCGGGTGATTCCGGAGTTCATGATTCAGGGCGGGGACCCGCAGGGCAACGGGACGGGCGGGACGGACGCGATTCCGGACGAGTTCCATCCGTCGCTGAAGTTCGACATTCCGGGGCGCGTGGCGATGGCGAACGCCGGGCCGGGGACGGGGTCGAGCCAGTTCTTCATTACGGAGGGCACTCCGATGTATTTGAACGGCCGGCACACGATTTTCGGGCAGGTG
>CAYMTH010000433.1:0-4992 GCA_964393235.1 uncultured Solibacteraceae bacterium
GCACGGGGTGGACGTGGCGATCAAGGCGCATGTGGGGTCGGCGCTGCACCGGGCCGAGGACGCCGCCGGGCTATGCCGGGAGGTGGGTTCGCGGCGGCTGCGGGTGAACTACGATTACAGCCACATGCAGTTGCAGGGGTGGGAGTTGGAGCCGACGCTGCGGGCGGCGCTGCCGTACGTTGCGATGATCCACATCAAGGACTGGACGGGGACGCGGGAGCGTTACCGGTTCGCGCTGCCGGGGAAGGGGTCGATCGACTACGGGGCGTATGCGGCGCTGCTCGACCGGGTGGGGTATCGCGGGCCGATCGTGGTCGAGGTCTCGACGCACGTGCTGCAGGAGGCGGGGTACGACCCGGAGGCGGCGGCGCGGTTTGTGGCCGAGCGGGTGGGGCCGCGGTTCCGGTAGATTGGGGTCGCGGAGGCCGGAGGACAGCCTCACTATTCCCATTATAGTGGCGGCGCAAGGGGGAAGGGCGGTAGCGCGGCCCCTATCTTATTGATATTTAGCCGTTTAACTGTTTTTTGAGAGCTGTGACCGAAAGTCGGCGGCGGCGCGGGCGAAGCCCCGGGCGAGGATGCCGCGGTCCGATTCGAGGGCGATGATCGAGAAGCCCATTGTGAGGAAAGCGCCGGCCTGTTCGGGGGATCGGGCGAGGATGCCGGCGGGCTTGCCGGCGCGGGCGATGCGGGCGAGGGCGGATTGGAAGGCCGGGTCGGTGTCGGGGACGTTCATGTCGATCGAGAGGTCGGTGGGGCCGACGAAGAGGACGTCGGCGCCGTCGATGGCGGCGATCTGTTCGACGTTGTCGACGGCCTGGGCGGACTCGATCTGGAGGATGGTCACGAGGGTCTGGTTGGCGGTTCGGAGGTAGTCCTGGTAGCCGAAACCGTAGCGGCTGGCGCGGGTGGAGGTGGCCGCGCCGCGGGCGCCGAGGGGCGGGATGCGGACGGCGTTGACGATGGCGCGGGCTTGGGCGGGCGTATGGACGGAGGGCGCCATGATGCCGGCGGGGCCCCAGTCGAGGGCGCGTTTGATTTCGGCCGGGTCGTGAGAGGCGACACGGACGATGGGGGCGGCGCCGCCGGCCTGGGCAGCGATGATCTGCATGGCGAGGTCGCGTTCGTCGCCGTGGCCGTGTTCGCGGTCGATGAGGACCCAGTCGAAGCCGGCGAGGGCGGCGATTTCGGCGGAGAAGGGGGAGCCGAGGTTGAGCCAGGTGCCGAGGAGGGGCTGTTTGGCGGCGACGGCGGCGGGGGACCAGGGCATGGGGGCATTATGGCATGGGTTGTTTTTTGGGGGGTGGCGGGGGTGTGCGGGGGGAAGGGGGCGGGTTGTCGCGCGGGGACAGCTCTCCGCCGTAGACGGTCCGGGTTTGACGCTGCTGGACCGCGCAGTCCCCGATGGGCGGCGGTTGGGGGTGTGGGGGGAGAAGGGGCGGTGGGTCGTGCTGAGGGTGCGGGGAGAAGGGGTGGGGTTGTCGCGCCGAGGGGGCGTTGGGTTGCGGGGCGGTGATATGCTGCCGGGATGGTGCTTGGACTGGTCCTGCTCGTCGCCGCGGGGATTCCGGATATGGAGCGGATCGCCAACTACGCGCTCGAGACTCCGCGGCTCAATACCGACCCCGGTCCGCGGTACGACTACTCCCAACTCGACTATGGGATGACCATCGGGATCGAACGCACCCCCAAGGGCCGGCTGTGGGCGGCCTGGGTCGCCGGAGAGGACGGGCCCGCCGCTTTCTTTGTCCTCGCCTCCAGCGACGACGACGGGCGGTCGTGGTCCAAACCACGGCTCGTTATCGACTCGCAGTCCAAACGGCTGCCGACCTACCGGAGCGTGCTCGTGGGGAATTTGTGGACCGACCCCAAGGGACGGCTGTGGCTGTTCTTTAACCAGTCCATGGCGCAGTTCGACGGGCGGAGCGGGGTGTGGGCGGCGGTGTGCGACAACCCGGATGCGGCGCGGCCACGATGGTCCACGCCTCGGCGGATCTGGCATGGGTTTACGCTCAACAAGCCCACCGTGCTGCGGAACGGGGAGTGGCTGCTGCCCATCTCGCTCAACGCCGCCGGGTTCGGTCCGTTCGCCGGTTCGTTCCGCGACCTCGATCCGGTTCGGGGCGCGAACGCGTTCGTCTCCACCGATCAGGGAAAGACCTGGACGCGGCGGGGACATCTGCAGTTCCCGAATCCGAACTGGGACGAACACATGTTCGTCGAACGGAAGGACGGGCGGATCTGGTTGGTCGCGCGCACTTCGAAGGGACTCATGCAAACCTTCTCGAGCGATGCCGGGAGGACGTGGGAGGCGGCGAGTACGCCTGGCATCGTCCATCCGGTGGCGCGGTTCCACCTGCGGCGGCTCGCGTCAGGGCGGCTGCTGCTCGTGAAGCACGGGGACAGGATCGACAGGCATGACGGACGGAGCCAGCTGACGGCGTGGCTGTCGGAGGATGACGGGACGACGTGGAAGGGCGGGCTGATGCTCGATGAACGGAAGGGCGTTTCCTACCCCGACGGGTTTCAGGCGCCGGACGGCACGCTGTACATCTCCTACGACCGGAACCGTTCGACGGACGGGGAGATTCTGTTTGCGAAGTTTACCGAAGACGATGTTCTGGCCGGACGGCTGGTGGACCCGCGATCGCGGTTGAAGAACCTGATCAGCCGGCCGCTGAAAGGGAGGAAGTGATGCGGAGACGGGAATGGCTGGCGACGGCCGCGGGGGCCGTGGCGTGGGGCGCGGAGGAGCTGCGGCAATCGATTCCGTATGACGGCGTGAAGCCGAACAGCATGGTCTGCGATACGACGCTGCGGGAGCTGCATGACGGGTCGTGGGTGCTGTTTCTGCTGGCCGGCGGGGACACGGAGCCGTCGCCGCTGAACTACATCGGCCTGACGCGGAGCCGGGACAAGGGACGCACGTGGACGCCGCTTGAGACGGTCGACTGCGGGTTTCCGCGGAGCGGGTCGACGATCGGCCAGGGGCCGACGGAGTTGGTGGTGCAGGGGAAGAAGGCCACGCTGTACTTTTCGACACATGCAAAGCACTGGCGGAACGAGTGGCGGTCGTGGCGGATGGTTTCCGTCGACGGGTGCCGGACGTGGTCGAAGCCGGAGGCGATGCCGGGGCGGCTGGCCGACCGCACGTTTGTCCGGAACCATATCGTCACGCGGGACGGGCGGATGCTGCTGCCGTTTCAGCACTACGTGGGGAAAGAGCCGGGCGTGCTGCATGACCCGCGGAACGGGGTGTTGATGAGTTCGGACGGGGGGAAGACCTTTACCGAACACGGGAACATCCGGATTACCACCGACGACAAGTATTTCGGGTGGGCGGAGAATAACATCGTCGAGCTCGCCGATGGGAGGATCGCCATGATCATCCGGGGGGACAAGCTGGGGGGCGTTTTGTATTATGCCGAGTCGAGGGACGGGGGGCGGACGTGGCCGGAGTTTGCGGTGAAATCCGAAATTCCGAATCCGGGGTCGAAGGCGACGCTGTATTCGCTGGGGGGAGACAAGGTCGCGCTGCTGCATAATCCGAATCCGGCGCACCGGAGTCCGATGGCGTTGTGGATCAGCACCGACGGCATGAAGACGTGGGGGTATAAGCGGGTGCTGCAGGCCGAGTCGGTGGACGGGCCGAAGGGAAGGATGAATTATCCGGACGGGTTTGTGAGCCGGGACAAGAAGTGGCTGCACTTCGCCTTCGACGACAACCGGCACCGGGCGGTGCACATGAGCGTGCGGTTGCCGAAGCTATGATTCTCGTGATCGACCTGGGGACGCAGAGCTTTCGGGCCACACTGGTGGACCGGGGCGGGCGGATGCGGGAGGTGTATGCGACGCCGATCGAGACGCGGCGGGAGGGGCTGGTGGCCGAGCAGGATCCGCGGGTGTGGCGGGCGGCGGTGCGAGAGACGATTGCGCGGGTGCGGGGGGAGGACGTACGGGCGGTTACGGCGACGGCGACGTTGTCGGGGCTGGTGGCGCTCGATGAGCGGGGGGAGCCGCTGCGGCCGGCGGTGATGTACGGGGACCGGCGGCCGGCGGGGGTGCTGGGGGAGATCGACGCGGGTCCGTACTTCCGGGCGTATTCGGGGGATTTTCTGCCGCAACTGCACTGGCTGCGGGCGGAGGGGCCGGAGACGTTCGCGCGGGCGCGGCATTTGCTGGATGCGACGGGGTATCTGAACTTTTTGCTGACCGGGGAGGCGACGCTTGACCGGTACACGACGTTTACCTGCTACGGGCGGCCGCTCGAGGATTTTTGGCGGACGGGGCGGGTGGTGGAGGCGGGGGAGGTCATCGGGCCGGCGCGGGAGTTGGGGGGCGCGCCGGTGATTTCGGTGAGCTACGACAGCGCGGCGGCGTATCTGGGGACGGCGTTGACGCGGGCGGGGGAGGCGTTGGATATTTCGGGCACGGTGACGTCGTTCGGGGTGTTGACGGAGGGGCGGGTGGTGGACGGGAAGAAGCGGATTTTTTCGATTCCGTATGGGGCGCGGTGGCTGGCGCGGGGGTCGACGGCGTTGAGCGGGCCGGTGCTGGATTGGGCGCGGGGGTTGCTGGGGGATTCGCGGTGGGAGGAGGCGGTGGGCGGGGACGTTGTTTTTGTGCCGTTTCTGGCGGGGGCGCGGACGCCGGTGTGGGAGCCGGAGGCGACGGGGTCGTTTCACGGGTTGACGCTGGGGACGGGGCGGGCGGAGATGTTGCGGGCTGTTTTTGAGGGGGTGTGTTTTGCGCTGCGGCACATTGTGGACACGATCGAGGAGTGCGGGGGGCGGGTGGAGCGGGTGCAGGTGGGGGGCGGGTTGGCGCGGAACGGGGCGTTGAACCAGTTGAAGGCGGATGTGTTGGGGCGGCCGGTGCGGGCGCAGGTGAGTTCGGAGGTGACGACGTTGGGGTCGGCGACGGTGGCGGCGCGGTATTTGGGGTGGCGGGGGGAGGGGGAGACGTATTGCGTGGCGGGCGCTGACGCGAGCA
>CAYMTH010000434.1:0-4991 GCA_964393235.1 uncultured Solibacteraceae bacterium
GAGGGAGAGGGAATGGGGAACGAAGGAACCTTCGAAGACATGGGAGAGGTTCATGTTCCAGTCGAGCAGATAGAGCTCATTTTCGGCCGCGGCGACGATCGCGTTCGCCGATGATGCCATCTGGACGCCGACCCAGCCGATGTAGAGTTCGCCGACCGGGGCGGAGGAGGCGAGGATGCCGAAGCTATCGGCTTTGGGCGGCATGCCGAGGTCGCGGATTTCGATGCGGGATCGTTCCGCCTTCTTGTGGCCGTGGGGGTCGAGGCTGCGCTCCCAGCCGAGGATGAGGAGCCGGCTGGAGTGGCGGGTGACAAAGGCGCGCGAAAAGACGTCGCCGAGGCCGGGGAGATACTTGAACAGTTCACGTCCGTCGGCGAGGAAGCGCATCGACAGGTAGGCCGTGGGGTAATGCGTGACGAAGGCGCGAAGGGCGGGGTCGATGATGATCGGGCCACCGCCGAGACGGTCGGAGAGGAGTGATCGGCCGGAGTTGGCGTCGACGAGGTGCCACTGGCGGGAGTGGACGACGGCGCGGTCACCGAGAGCGAGGACGAAGCGGGCGGGAAATTCGGGATCGAGGGGGAGTTTCCAGGCCTGTTTCCACTGTTTTTCGGGGAGGGCGGAGGGGAGGCGGGAGTTTTGATTATCGTTGGCGAAGGGGCGCGTGTAGCCCGGGCCGGGGGTGGCGGTGGCGACGGGCGGGAGGGTGGGTTTGCCTTGACGGAGGGGCTCGCGGACGGGATTGAGGGGGAGTTTTTGGAGGCCCTTGAGGCCGGAGAGCTTGATCATTTTCTTCCTGGCTCCTGCTGAGGGATTGGCGGCGGGGGACTGAGCTCCGGCATCGCAGGCGGCGACGGCGAGGAGCGCGAAGGCGAGGCCGATGGTGGGGGCGGCGCGCGTCATGGCAGAGTATGGACGGTGGCGCCGGGGATGAGGCGTTGGACGATGGGGACCCAATCGGCGGTGGTGACGGCGAGGGGGCTGGGCGGCGCGGCGGAGAGATCCTTGTCGGTGCCGAAGATCATCGACGGGAAGTGGCGGATGAAGAGCGCGTCGAAGGTGGAGGTGACGCCGGCAAGCTTGACGTCGAGTTGTTCCGGATTCGCGGCGTTCCAGGAGGCGGAGGCGGGGCCGGAGGCGCGTGCGCGGACATGGAAGTCCCAACCGAAGCGGGTCACCATTTTGTTGGCGTTCGCCTGTTCGCCATCGGTCGGGGGCGGGGTGGGATCGTCGGGGTGGTTGATGACGGCGGCCTGCGGCACGGCCTGAATCAGGCAGCGGCGGAGGGTGACGTTCTGGCCGTTGACATTGACGGTACCGGCGGCGTACCACTTGCCGTTCATGATCTGGCGAACGGCGCCGTTGGCGCGGGACAGGATGTCCTGGCGGATGGTTTCGCGGGTGGGCTCATCGGGATCGGACGGGAGGGTGAAGACGATCTTGACGTCAATGATGAGGATGCCGTCGAAGGGGCCTTTGGGCGGGCCGCCGGCGAGGAGACGCTGCGAGTAGTGGTCCTTGCCGAGGGCGTAGAGGTACATGTCGAAGCCGCGGTTAGCGGTGTTGGCGGGACCGACGGAGAGGGCGAGGGGCCAGCAGTAGTGGGTGCGGCCGTCGGGGGCCTGGGCGTGTTCGGGGATGAAGTAGTCGGGGTAGTCGGGTCCGAGGGCGACGCGCATTTTCGTGCCGGTGACCTGACGGACAAACTCCGCGGTGTGCCAGAAATAGCGGTTCCGGAGGAGCTTGTTGCCGTTCATCATGCCGGAATCGATGCGGGAGAAGCGGTCGGTCTCGTCGCGACCGTCGGGTTCGTAGGGATCGCCGGGGGTGTTCCAGCCGAAGGACATGTGCCCGTAGGAACCGGCGTTCCAGCGCTCGTTGTATTCGTCCGGGAGACCGGCCATATGGCCGGTTTCGTGGGCCGAGGTAAACCAGAGGCGCATGGAGGGAGCGGTGTGGGAGAGGGGGTTCGTCTCGAAAGACGTATTGCCGGTATCGCCGGTGCCGAGCAGGGAGCCGCGGTTGTCGCGGCCGCCGGTGGTGAGTTGGAGACCGAAGTGGGAGCGGCTGCGATCGAGGTGCTGGAGGAACCAGACGGAGGGGGATTTGAAAGGTGGCGGGGAACCGGCGGCGGGGGCCTGCGGATAGATGATGGCGCGATGGTCGGAGACGCCGGGTTCATCGCCGGTCCATCGGTTGGCGACGTTCTGCGCCTGCAGGAGGGCGTACATGGGCCGGGAGATGTCCAAGGGGACGGCGGTTTCCGGGCCAGGCGGAGGACCTGGGGGCGAGGGAGCCGTCCACTTGAAGTTCTGCCGGAAGTAGGTGAAGGTTGGAGCGATTTCTTCGCCGTTCTGGACGTCGGAGCAGCGGAGAAGAGCCAAGTCATAGCGGCCGATCTGAGAGTCGGCGCCGGTGTAGCGTCGTTGCGTGCGGGCCATGCGCTGTTGGAAGAAGGGCCGGAAAGAAAAGGTCGGATTGCCGGCGGGGACGTCGGTGCGCGGGGTAGTGGGCGGAGAGAGGAGGCGCTCGGGGAGCGGGTTATCGTCAGGGGCGGCGACCCAGCCGTTGGTGGCGTCGCTCCAGACGAAGGCGGAGATACCGTTGATGGTGGTGGTCGCGTCCATCCAGCGGACGGCCGCGCGGGCACCGACGGCGTGGGGCGGCGAATCGTCGTCGGGAGTACGTTTGTCGAAGACGTCGAGAAGGTTGCCGCCGGCGAGGACGAGGCGGGTCCAGTCGGGGTAGTCGTGAAGATAGTTGTTGATGGGGGCCGGGACGTTGGACCGGGGGAGGTCGAGTTCGTCGGGTCCGGGGGGCGAGAGGAGCTTGTAGAGGCCTTGCGGGGAGGAATCGGGCAGCCGGGAATCGAAGCGGTGGTTGAAGATCGAGACGCGGTTGAACTTGGGCGTGAGGGGCCGGAGAGGGTGGCCGTTGGCTTGATTGCCGGTGAACATCACCATGTCGTCGAGCGAGAAGACGAGCGGGTTGTCCTTCTTGCGGGCGGAGGTGATTTCGTCGGCGGTGAGTTCCTGGAAGAACTTGCCGGTGGGGGGCGAGGCGGGCAGGCGGCGGGCGTAGTAGTGCTTGGATTTCCAGACGCGGGGGAGGTCGTAGAAGCGCAGGCGGTCGGGGCCGTGGGCGGGGGGCGGGCTGGTGACGAAGTAGCGCTTTTCGAATGACTCGGAGTAGACGGATGCGCCTTCGGGGGTGCGGAAGCGGAGGCCGAGCTGGGCGCCGGAGGGGGGCGAGAAATCGGGGCCGCCGGGGGCTTCGCGGCGGAGGATGAAGGGGAGGGCCTGGACGATGTTGGTGGACTCGGGCGGGCTGGCAAGGCCGGTGGTCCAGTTGGAGTAGGCGTCGGAGGTGGGGCTGGCGGCGTTGGGATCGGTACGGTAGCCGCGGAGGCGCACGGGAGGCGTGGAGATGCGGCGGCGGTGGGCGGGGCGGGGCGGGCTGTCGAGATGGGCGTTGCCGTAGTAGCGGTCGAAGTACTCGAAGCGGACGAAGTGCCAGGCGGGGTTGAGGATGAGCTCGACGGGGCTGGACGGGGTGCCGATGTCGGCTTTGGGGGCCGTGTGTTTGAACAGGCCGGGGGGCGAAGCGTATTCGCCGTTGCCGGTGGAGAAGCCCTTCTGGCCGAGGGTCCAATCGGCGAGCGGCATTTTGAAGCTGGTGGGGAGGCGGAAGAAGCGCTCGTTGTTCTGGAGGGCGTCGTTGAGGCTGTCCTGGGTCGCGTAGCGGGAGGAGTAGGCGGCCGGCGGCGGCGAGACGAGCGCGGGATTGGGCTCGCAGACGATGTAGGGGATGGCGGGGGAGGCGTCGAATTCGAGGTAGAAGGAGCGCCAGTATTCCTTGGGATCGTCGAAGGCGGGGAAGGAGAGTTTGCCTTCGGTGGAGACGATGCAGCGGCGTTCGCGGATGGGGTCGGCCGAGGGGCCGGGGGGCGAGAAGCGGACGGTGACGGGATAGTTTTCCGGGAAGTCGCGAATGACGCCGTCGGGGTCTTCGAAGCGCAGGCGGAGGTAGACCTGGGCGGGAGTATCGGCGGGGACTTCGCAGGGAGAGAAGCGGACGAGACGTTCGTAGAAGCGGCAGGCGAAGGTGTCGCCGTCTTCGGCGAAGGTGCGTCGTTTGGGACCGAACTGGCGACGCTTGGCGTGATCGGACCAGAAGCGGTGGGTGCAGGCGGAGGTGCCCTCGCTGGCAGCGGGGCAGGGCCATTTGTCGAGCGGGACTTTGGTCCCAGGGCGGAAGAAGAGGCCGAGAACGCGGCGGTTCAGCTGGTTTTCGGCGTTGCGCTCGGTCTTGTCGGCGGAGGCGGAGAACTTCTTGTTCTCGGCTTCGGAGAAGAGCATGAGCGGGTTGAATTCCGAGCAACCCTGGTAATCGCCGCGGCCGGACGGGGAGGCGCCGCCGCCGAGGAATTCCGACTTCTGCACGGTGACCGGGCAGAGGAGGTCCATGTAGGCCTTGAAGAGCGTGGCGCGGTCCTTGGCGGTGGCGAGGTTCTTTTTCGGCTGGCCGAGGGCCTCCTGCATGAGACCGATGTGGGTGTTGTTCCAATCGTCGGACGTGCCCTCGGAGTTGGAGTAGAGCTGTTCCCAGATGGCGGTGTCGCGCGTGAGGACGCCGTAGATGGCTTTGGCGCGGCGGCCGGAGAGTTTTTTGTTGTAGTTGTCGTCGCCGATGGGGTCGGCGTGGCCGAACAGGGAGATGGGGGCGCCGGGGACGGACTTGTAGATTTCGGCGAACTCGGCGAACTCGGGCTTGGCGGAGGCGAGGATGAAGGAAGAATCGAAGCGGAAGCGGACGTCGTCGAGCTTCCAGCAGGCGATGGTGATCAACTCCTCGCGGATGGTGTTCTTCTCTTTGCCGTGCGAGGGGGCGACGAGAACGGGGAGTTCGTCCAGGATCTTGTGGGAGGCGGCGTGGCCTCCTTCGAGTTTTTTGTCGCCGTAAGCCATTTCACTCCTACTCGCCTAATGCGT
>CAYMTH010000435.1:0-4256 GCA_964393235.1 uncultured Solibacteraceae bacterium
GGGGGGGGGGGCGGCCGCAGGCGCTGGCGGCGCGGCGGCGGTCGGCGCGGCCGCGGGCTTGGGCGCGGGCGGCTTAGCGGCGAGCGATTCCCAAGGGGGAAGGTCGTCGAAAGCGGCGTCAAAGGCAGGCGGGGAGACGGACGGTTTCGCCGGAGCCGGGGGGGCCGGTGGGGGAGCGGCGGCTTTGGTGACGGCTGTGGCGGTGGGCCAAGGTGGCAGGTCGCCGGGCGGCGGGGCAGCCTGGGGCGCGGGGGCGAACGAGGCCGGGGTGGGACGGGGGGGCGTCTGCGGAGGCTTGCCGGCCGAGGGGGCCGCGCCGGAACCGCCGATGCCGGCCAGCGCTTCCTCGATGCTGGTCAGGCGGCCGGCGTGGACCAGTTTCAGCAGGCCGAGTTCGAGGTGGAGGCGGGGCTGCAGCGAGTACTGCAGGTCGCGGAAGACGTCGAGGACGATTTGGAGATAGCGGGTGAGATCTTCCTCGCTGAAGCGGTTAGCGACTTCGGCGAGCTTGGTCTGTTCGTTGGGTGAGGCGGCGATGAGGCGCGTGCCGGCGCCGGTGATGCGGGCGACCAGAAGATTGCGGACGTGGCGCGATAGTTCGCGGCAGAAATGCTGGAGGTTGGCGCCTGAGCGATCGAGTTCAGCGACGATTTCGAGCACACGGGTGGAATCGCCCTGTTCGACGGCCTCCATGACCTGATCGAGCCCGTCGAGGGCGAACATGCCAAGGAGGGCGCGGACTTCGTCGGCGCGGAGGGTGGTGCCGCAGCAGGCGATGGCCTGGTCGAGCGCGGAAAGCGAATCGCGGACGGAGCCTTCACCGGCCTGGGCGAGAACGGCGAGGGCTTCGGGCGCGGCGTCGATGCCTTCCTGCTTGCAGATCCATTCCATGCGGGCGACGAGTTCGGTGAAATCGACGCTACGGAAGGTGAACTGCTGGCAACGGGAGGCGATGGTGGTCGGAATCTTGTGCGATTCGGTGGTGCAGAGGATGAAAACGACCCACTCGGGCGGCTCTTCGAGCGTTTTCAGGAGCGCGTTGAAGGCCTCGTTGGTGATCTGGTGGGCTTCGTCGACGATGAAGACCTTGTAGCGGTCGCGGGCGGGGCGGAAGCGGACGCTTTCGCGGAGCTCGCGCATCTCATTGATGCCGCGGTTGGATGCGGCGTCGATTTCGATGACGTCGACAGCGCCGCCGGCGGTGATTTCAACGCAGCTGGAGCAGGTGCCGCAGGGGTTCGTGGTGGGCCCGTTGACGCAGTTGAGGAACCGGGCCATGAGACGGGCCACGGTGGTCTTGCCGGTACCGCGCTGCCCGCTGAAGATGTAGCCATGAGCGATGCGGCCTTGGGAAATGGCGTTCTCGAGGGTCGTCTTGACGTGGACTTGGCTGACGAGTTCGGAAAACGACTGCGGCCGGTATTTCCTGGCGATTACCTGGTACATAAGGGGCGCCGACAGAGCGGCCGAAAAGAAAATGCCGGGCCCCGGGTGATCCGCGGCACACGGGCTAAACCACTACCGTTGCTTCCTTCCGGACCTGGCGGGGTTTGCAGCCGCCCGTTGCACGAAGCCCGAGACCCAGCAACCGATTAGTTTAGCATGGCGGGTCGAAAAAGGGAGAAAATCCGGCGAAGAAACTGCGCTACATCATTGGAATGATGAGGCCGAAGGTGAGGTAAGACCGCAGTTTGTCGGCCATGCTCTCGCCTTCCTGGAGTTTGGCCCAGCGCACCGAGGCGCGGTCCCCGCGTTCGGAGAAGAAGCCGACGCCGCCAGTGCGGAACCGGGCATCTCGCCACTGGTCGACGACGCGGCCGCCGACGAGGGTCAGGATACGGTCACCAACCGCGCGGACCTCGTAGGCGTAGAACTCATCCTTCTCGATGAGCACCGGTAGCGGGAAATGCTGCCGGCGGGACTCCTGGCCCTGAATGACTGAGAACCGGACGATCTCGGCGCGGGCCGAAGAGCCGCGATCGGGGATGTACATCTTCGCCGCGTAATAGTTGTTGTGGTTCGGTGCGCGAACCACCCAGCCGAGCGACTTGTTTTCCACGCGTCCCTCGAACTGGAAGCTGTAGTCGGCCAAATTGCGTGATTCGTCCCAGATGCGGAGGCCGCCTGGGTGCATCAACCCGTTTTCGAGCCGCCAACCGGAGGCGCCGGCGCCCGGGGCGGGCAGCCAGTTCCGGAGGCCGGCCTGGAAGCGATCCTCGATGACCACGCCGCTCGAATTCTTCGGCATACGGTCAACGACGGCGCCGACCATGCGGCCAATCGTGCCTTCGCGGGCCGAGGCGCGGGTGGAGGTCGCGCTGGCCGAACCGCCGATGCCAGCCTTTTCGAGGATCACGAGACCAGCGATGGCCAGGGCGGCGAGGCCAAGCACTGTCGCCGTGGAGCGGGCGCCGTTCTGGGGAGGCCGCTTTCTCGGAATCGCGAACTCATCGGTATCGCGGAGAACGTCGGCCACCGAATACGTAAACTCGCCCAAGTCCCGCAGTGCCCGCGCAGAACGCGCCGAGAAAGCGGCGCGGTGCTGCTTAGAGCAGAACTCTCTGTCGACCAGCCGATGTGTGATTGAGATTGGCTTGTGGCAGTAGCGGCAGACCATGGGGTCTCCTACAAACCTATGATCGACCACTTTTGAGAGATATTCACATCAATAAGACAGAATAGTCGGTCTCCCTAGGCAATTCCCTTAGCAAGTTCGGCGTTCCTGGTACCTTGGTACAATCGAATAGGCCGATTTGAGGCCCAAACGAAGCCCTACTGATGATCAAGTCTCTGTACAGCCGTTGGATCAACGACTGGGAAAACCGTCTCTGTTTTCGCTCTACCGACCGGGTGGTGCGCCCATTTGAATGGGGAATGGACTGGGCCGAGCGCTGGCCCGTAGCCGAGCGGCTGCCGTATGGCGGCGAAACGCCGGAACGCTGGCTGAAGGAACTGAACCGGCTCGCAATTGAGCACAGCGACGAGTTTTTCGGCTACGAGAAGCCGGAACGGTTCCGGCTGGAGGGCGGGTTTGTCCGCTACCAGTCGCCAGTCTGGACGCCTTATCCGGCCAACAACGTGGTTCACGGACAGTGGTTCCCGGCCGAAAAGCCGAACGGAAAAGCCGTAATCGTGCTGCCGCACTGGAACGCGAGCCAGAATCAGCACGGGGGATTGTGCCAGGGTCTGGCGAAGTTCGGGTTGTCGGCGGTGCGGCTGAGTCTGCCGTATCATGACTTCCGGATGCCGGCGGAGCTGCGGCGGGCCGACTTCGCGATGTCGTCGAACATCGCGCGAACGGTGGATGCGACGCGGCAGGCGGTGGCCGACATCCGGGCGATGATCGACTGGCTGCGGGAGATGGGCTACGAGCGGGTCGGCATCTGCGGGACGTCGATCGGATCGTGCTATGCGTGCCTGGCGTCGGCGCACGACCCGAGAATCGACGTGAACGTGTTCAACCACTGCTCGACTTACGTGGCCGACGTGGTGTGGACGGGGCTGTCGACGATTCACGTGAAGGAGGGGTTGCAGGAGCATGTCGACCTCGACCGGTTGCGCGAGTTGTGGAACGCGATCAGCCCGGTGAACTACCTCGACAAGCTGGCCACGCACAAGCACAAGAAATCGCTCTTCATCTATACCGAGTACGACACGACGTTCCTACCGCGGCTGTCGGAGGATATCGTGCGCGAGGTGCAGAAGCGGGGGATCGCGAATAAGGTCGTCGTGCTGCCGTGCGGGCACTACACGATGGGCGAAACGCCGTTCAAGTTCATGGACGGCTACCACATCATCAACTTCCTGAAGCGGAACCTGTGATCGACATTCCTTCGCTGATTCTGCTGATCTCCGAGTGGAGCGACCCGGCCGACGGGGAGGCCGAGAAGAGCCGGGAACTTTGCCTGGGGCTGTTGCGGCAGACGCCGGATCCGTTTTCGCGGGACCAGTTTACGCCCGGGCACATGACGGGGACGGCGTGCATCCTGCATCCGACCGAGAGTGCCGTGCTGCTGGTGCACCACGGAAAGCTGAACCGGTGGCTGCTGCCGGGCGGACACGTGGAGGCGGACCTCGATTGCAATGTGGCCGATACGGCGCGGCGGGAGGCCGAGGAGGAGGCGGGGGTGCAGATCGATTCGACCGTGCCTTCGCGGCTGGTGGGGATCGACGTGCACGGGATTCCGGCCAGAAAGAAAGAGCCGTTTCATCTGCATCACGACCTGATGTTCTATTTCCGGGCGGCGTCGGCGGAT
>CAYMTH010000435.1:4266-4975 GCA_964393235.1 uncultured Solibacteraceae bacterium
TTCCGTCGTTGTTACCTTCGATGATGCCTAGCGCGGCGCCTTCGTCGTCTCCGAGGAGGTCCGGGACCTGGCGTGGTGCCCGATCGACCGTTTTGCTGACTATTCGCTTCCGGAGCCGATCCGGCGAGCCGTACGGCGCGCTCTCTTCGCGTAAAAATTCCGGGAACTTTTCGCCCGCGGGGCGGATACTTGGAGGACAGCGATGTGGACACGTTGGTTCGGAACCCGGACGGAGGCGGAGACGGCGCAGAGCGACGAAGCGCTGCTGCCGGCGCTGGCCGACGGGGACGAGGCGGCGTTTCTGGCGGTCTACCGGCGGCGGCAGAGCGCGTTGTTCCGGTATGCGGCCCATCTGACAGGCGATGACGACATCGCGGCGGAGGTGGTGCAGGAGACGTTTCTGGCACTGCTGCGGGACGCCCGAAAGCTGGACGCGTCGCGGGGGACGGTGCTGTCCTGGCTCTTCGCGGTGGCGCGGAACCAGGTGTTGAAACAGATGGCGAGCCGGCGGCGCCACCTTTCGCTCGAGGAAGACGACCGGCCGGAGCCGGCGGCGGCCGGGTGTCTGGAGACCGAATTCGAACAGGAGCAGGCGGCGGCGCGGGTCCGCGAGATGATGGCGACGCTGCCGCCGGCTTATCGGGAAGTGCTGGTGTTGTGCGATATGCAGGAGTTGAGTTACGAAGAGGTCGCGGCGATAGCGGGATGC
>CAYMTH010000436.1:0-4972 GCA_964393235.1 uncultured Solibacteraceae bacterium
TACGGAGATAGAAAACCATGGGTAGCTTGCCGGTTCGGATGATTGCGGGAGACGATGAGGCGAAGGCGCTGGAAGCGGGCGCGGGGCTGTGTTTGTCGGGCGGCGGGTACCGCGCGATGTTGTTTCACACGGGCGTGTTGTGGCGGTTATATGAGGCGGGAATTCTGGGGAAAGTGAAGCGGATTTCGAGCGTGTCGGGCGGATCGATCACGGCGGGGGTGCTGGGGCTGAAGTGGGGCAAGTTGAGTTTCGATCCGGGGAAGGTGCGGGAGGATTTTGTCCGGGAGGTGGTGGCGCCGTTGCGGGGGATGGCGAGCGAGACGATCGACGCGGACTCGGTGATTCTGGGGGCGCTGCTGCCGGGGACGATCAGCGACCGGATTGAGAAAGCTTACCGGGAGCACCTGTTCGGGCGGGCGACGCTGCAGGATCTGCCGGACGCGCCGCGGTTCGTGATCAACGCGACGAACGTGCAGTCGGGGGCGCTGTGGCGGTTCATGAAGCCGTACATGGCGGACTACCGGGTGGGGAAGGTGATGGCGCCGAAGGTGGAGCTGGCGAAGGCGGTGGCGGCGTCGTCGGCGTTTCCGCCGGTGTTGTCGCCGGTGACGATGCGGCTGCAGGCGGGGGACGTGGTGGCGGGATCGGGGATGGATCTGTGCCGGCCGCCGTTTACGACGAAGGTGATTCTGTCCGACGGTGGGGTATACGACAACCTGGGGCTCGAGACGGTATGGAAGCGGTATGAGACGGTGCTGGTGAGCGATGCCGGGGGAAAGATGGAAGCCGAGGAGGAGCCGAAGGAGGATTGGGCGCGGCACTCGTACCGGGTGTTGAATCTGGTGGACGACCAGGTGCGGTCGCTGCGGAAGCGGCAGGTGATCGGTTCGCTGGTGGCGGGGGAGCGGAAGGGCGCGTATTGGGGGATCCGGAGCGACATCGGAGATTACGGGGTGGCGGGGGCGCTGCCGTGTCCGTTCGAGCGGACGATGGCGCTGGCGAAGACGCCGACGCGGCTGAAGCGGATGCCGGACGAGCTGCAGGAGCGGCTGATCAACTGGGGGTACGCGGTGTGCGACGCGGCGGTGCGGAAGCACGTGGACGCGGCCGTGGCGGCGCCGGCGGGATTCCCGTACGCGGTGGGGGTGTAAGTCGATGGCGGCATCTATCCCGCGGGAGTTGGTGGAGTTCCTGTTGCTGGGCGCGCCGGACGACCGGCGGCAGTTGCAGGACTCGCCGTTGCTGGCCGACGTCTGGATGCAGTATGCGCGGGAGCCGAAGGCGCGGCTGGATCTGCTGATCACCCCCTATGGCGAGCAGCCGGCGGCGCGGGTGGCGGCGGGATTGGCGGCGGAGGTGGACGAGTCGGCGCGGGTGGCGTATCTGCAGGGGATCGTGGCGGCGCGGCTAACGTTTGCCGAGGTGTTGCGGGAGGTGGCGCCGCGGACGGCGTGGTGGGCGAAGGCGGCGGAGGCGGTGCGGCGGTACTTTGACGACCCCGGGCAGTTGCACGCCTCGATTAACGAGATGCTGGGGGCGGCGAAGGCGTGGCACGCGGAAGATTGGCCGGAGGTGCGGGACCGGGCGATGCAGGACCATCAGGCTCACGAGCGGTACGTGACGCTGGCGGCGCTGTTGCTATGGGCGGGGGAGCAGAGGGAGGCGTTGCCGGAGAAGTTCTTGCGGCCGGGATTGGTGGGGGTGCTGACTGAGCTGCTGTGGGAGGCGCTGCCGACGATGCCGGCGACGGGGAAGCCGCTGATCTGGACGGTGGCGTTGAACCGGCGGGTATCGGCGGCGATCGCGCGGTCGGTGCCGGCGGTGAAGGGGGACGCGGCGCGGTCGCTGTTCCAGGCCGACTGCAGCCGGTTGGTGTGGGCCGTCGTTGATTCGGGGATCGACGGGGCGCATCCGGCGTTCGGGGGGCGGGTGAAGCGGGCGTTCGACTTCACGCGGATCCGGGATCTGGTGGGTGTGCGGAAGGCGCGGGCGAAGGAGGTGTTGCGGCCGGAGCTGGCGGCGGGGCTCGACGGGAAGTCGGCGGACCGGATGCTGAAGAGGCTGGCGGAGGGGGCGGCGGACGGGAAACCGGTGGATTGGGAGCTGGTGGCGCCGTTTGTCGAGATCCGGCCGGACGTGGCGCCGGAGAGCAATCACGGGACGCATGTGGCGGGGATTCTGGGCGCGGCCGAGGTGGACGGGGAGGCGGAGGGGATGTGTCCGGACATCCAGCTGTACGACTTCCGGGTGTTGTCGCGGACGGTGGAGGACACGGAGTTCGCGGTGATCGCGGCCTTGCAGTTCATCCGGTACCTGAACGGGCGGAACAGCTTCCCGGTGGTGCACGGGGCGAACCTGAGCCTGTCGATCCCGCACGAGGTACAGAACTACGGCTGCGGGCAGACGCCGGTGTGCGTGGAGTGCGAGCGGCTGGTGGAGAGCGGGGTGGTGGTGGTGGCGGCGGCGGGGAACCGGGGGTATCAGCGTTACCAGACGCGGGACGGGCTTTTTGAGGGCTATGCGGCGTCGAGCGTGACGGACCCGGGGAACGGGGACGCGGTGATCACGGTGGGGTCGACGCACCGGCATTCGCCCCATACGTATGGGGTGAGCTTCTTTTCGAGCCGGGGGCCGACGGGGGATGGGCGATTGAAGCCGGATCTGGTGGCGCCGGGCGAGCGGATTCGCGGGCCGTTGCCGGGTGGGGAGTGGGGGGATCTGGACGGGACGAGCATGGCGGCGCCGCATGTGAGCGGGGCGGCGGCGCTGTTGATGGCGCGGTATCCGGAGTTGGTGGGGCAGCCGCGGCGGATCAAGGAGATTCTGTGCCGGACGGCGACGGATCTGGGGCGGGAGCGGAGCTTTCAGGGGCACGGGATGTTGGACGTGCTGCGGGCGATGCAGAGCATATGAGGGGCGGGGTCTCACACTGGCACCGCTGGGCGGGGTGTCGGACGGTCGATGGGGTGAAGGAGATATGGGTCTATGATCTTTAGTCTGGATGTGCGCCGGGCTCGGAAGGGGGATTGTTTCCTCCTTCACTACGGGACCAAGACCAAGCCGCGGGTGGCGGTGATCGATGGGGGGCCGTCGAAGGTCTATAAGCCGTTTCTGCGGCCGCGGCTCGAGGCTGTCAAGAAGGCCAGGGGGCTGTCGGCGGTGGAGCCGCTGGCGGTGGACCTCGTCATGGTCAGCCACGTCGACGACGACCATGTGAACGGGCTGCTGGAGTTCACCAAAGAGCTGCGGACCCCGGGCGGGGCGCCGGTGGCGCGGGTGCGGCGGCTGTGGCACAACAGCTTCGACGAGGTCGTGGGGCAGAACCCGAAGGAGCTGACGGCGGGGCTGCTGGCGAGCATCGCGCAGGGACATCAGCTGCGGCAGGACGCGAAGGCGCTCGGGGTGGAACTGAACCCGGAGTTTGGTGGGAAGCTGATCCTGGCGGGGAAGAAGTCCGTGAGTCTCGGGGACGGGCTGAGCTTTGTGGTCGCCGGGCCGATGAAGGCCGAGGCGCTGGAGCTGCAGAAGGCCCACGATAAGTGGCTGGAAGCGCGGGCGAAGAAGGACAAGCCGGCCGAGGCGGCGCTGGCGGCGTATCTGGATGAGTCCGTGGCGAACCTGTCGAGCCTGGTGGTGCTGGCAAAGGCCGGCGGGAAGACGATGCTGCTGACGGGGGACGCGCGGGGCGATAAGGTCCTGGAAGGGCTGGAGCTGGCCGGGCTGTTGGCGAAGGGCGGGCAGATGCGGGTGGACCTGCTGAAGGTGCCGCACCATGGGAGCGCACGGAACCTGGACCGGGACTTTTTCGAGCGGATCCGGGCGGACCACTATGTGATCTCCGGGGACGGGGAGCATGGGAACCCGGAGCGGGAGTCCCTGGAGATGCTGTTCGGGGCGCGGGGGAAGGAGCCGTTCACGCTGCACCTGACCTATCCGGTGAAGGAGATGGACGTGGAGCGGAAGGCGGACTGGGAGAAGAAGGCCGGGAACGTGTGGGACGCGGCGGCGCAGGGGTTGGAGGCGTACTTCGCGAAGCGGCCGCCGGCGGCGGGCCAGGTGGTGCGGGTGAGCGACGGGGTTGGGCCGCACGTGATCGACCTGCTGGATCCGCTGGGGTATTAGGGCTGACGAGAATCGGGCCGGGGGCGCGCTTGAAGGGGTATGAGCGTGACGACGGTGTTGTGCCTGGCGGCGCTGGCGGTGGGGCTGGCGGCGTGCGGGCTGTATGGCCGGGAGCGGATTTGGGAGAAGAGCCGGCTGGCGGAGCAGGCGCTGGGGGAGTTGGGCCGGGTGCGGCTGCCGGCGGAGTTGCGGCCGGACGGGTATGAGGCGCGGGTGACGGGGGACCGGGCGGCGTACGGATTCCGGCGGGTGCACGACACGCACCTGAACGGGCAGACCTCGTATGCCGAGACGCTGGAGGTGTCGGTGTACGCGGAGGACTATCCGCTGGGGGCGGGGGAGGGGCGGTGGGACTGGAAGGTTGCCGAGGAGGTCTATGAGCCGCATCCGGTGAAGGAGGCGTCGTGGCGGGTGGTGCTGGTGGACCGGGAGCGGCGGGTGCGGCTCGACTGGCGGGGGTTCCAGAAGCAGTACGGGGTGGAGACGGCGAAGCGGAACCTGCGGTTCGTGGCGGACGGGTTGGCGCTGGGCGGGGGGCGGGCGGCGTTTTTCGCGGCGCGGCGGGATTGGGAGCCGGGGAGTTGGGCGGCCTTTTATGACGAGAACCGGCGGGCCGTGGAGCGGGAGTTGGGGATGGCGCTGCCGGTGGGGGAGTGGCGGGAGAAGGAGGGTTGGCGGTACGGGATCGACAATGGGCGGCCGCAGCGGCTGATCGTCATGCGGCGGCTGGGGGCGGACCGGCGGGAGGGACCGGTGGATTTCCGGGGGCCGGTGACGGCGTATTCGGTGCTGCCGCGGCATGTGTGGCAGGACAACCAGGGGAGCGGCGGGGGGCTGGCGCCGCGGGAGA
>CAYMTH010000437.1:0-312 GCA_964393235.1 uncultured Solibacteraceae bacterium
GCCGCGGGTGGAGGGGGTGAGGATGTTGAGGACGAGGCAGTCCTCGCTTTCGGGTTGGGCGGCGAGTTCGGCGCCGGCGGCGGAGCCGCGGAAGTATTCGCCGATGGTGGGGCTGAGGAAGATATTGCCGGCGCCTTGCGGGCAGCGGGGAGCGGTTTGGGTGCAGTCGCGGACGCCGGGCCAGGGGGTGGCGGGGCGGGGCGGTTCGAAGCGGGATTGGGCGGCGTAGGGGACGCCGCGGAAGACGGTGACGCCCTGGGCGGTGGCGCCGCGCACCTTGCCGGCGGCGGTCTCGACGGTATCGGGGAGGGC
>CAYMTH010000437.1:337-4970 GCA_964393235.1 uncultured Solibacteraceae bacterium
AAGTATATCGATTGGGGACTGCTACCATCTAAAAAAGAGTCGAACTATGCGTCTAACAGCCTTGATCGCTTTGCTGGCAGGAAGCCTGTTCAGCCAGAACCTTGCCGACTTCGAAAAGCGCGTGACAGAATTCACGCTCGCCAACGGCATGCACTTTATCGTGATGGAGCGGCACGATGCGCCGGTGGTCTCCTTCTACCTGCACGTCGACGCGGGGGCGGCCAACGACCCGGCGAACGCCACGTCGACGGCACACATGTTTGAGCACATGATCGGGAAGGGAACGGCCTCACTGGGGTCGAAGAACTGGCCCGAGGAGGAGAAGGCGCTGGCCGCGGTGGAGGTCGCCTACGACAAGCTGGAAGAGGAGCGGGCGAAGGGGCGGCGGGCCGATAAGGCGCAGATCGAGAGGCTGGAAGCGGCGCTGCGGAAGGCGATCGAGAAGGCCAACAGCTACGTGGACCAGAACGCGTTCACGAAGGAGATCGAGCGGAACGGCGGCGTGGGGTTCAACGCGTCGACGGGGCTGGATTACACGAACTATTTCTACTCGCTGCCGGCGAACCGGGCCGAGCTGTGGTTCGCGCTGCAGTCGGAATGGACGGCGAAGCCGGTGTTCCGCGAGTTCTATAAAGAGCGCGACGTGGTGCGGGAAGAGCGGCGGATGCGCGTGGAATCGAGCGGGCAGGGCAAGCTGCTGGAGGCGATGCTGACGACGGCGTTCACGGCGCATCCGTACCGGAACTTCATCGGCTGGGCGAGCGACATCGAGAACCTGCGGGCGAAGGGCGGCGCGGCGTTCCACAAGACGTACTACGTGCCGGGCAACATCTGCGTCGGGATCGTGGGCGACGTGAATCCGGCCGAGATGAAGCGGATGGCGGAGAAGTACTTCGGGCCGATTCCGGCCGGGCCGCTGCCGCCGCGGCTGGTGACGGTGGAGCCGAAGCAGCTGGGCGCCAAGCGGGTGGCGGTGGAAGATCCGTCGCAGCCGCTGGTGTTCGTGGGCTATCACCGGCCGGAGGGCACGCACGCCGACGACGCGGCGCTCGACGTGCTGAACGGCGTGTTGTCGAGCGGGCGGACGGGGCTGCTGTATAAAGAGCTGGTCCGCGACAAGAAGCTGGGGCTGGCGGCGCAGACGATCCCTTCGTTCCCGTCGGGTAAGTACCCGAACTTATTCCTGTATGTCGGCGTGCCGAACCAGGGGAAGACGGTGGAAGAGCTCGAGAAGGCGTGGGAAGAGATTATCGGGCGCGTGCAGAAGGACGGCGTGGACGAAGCGGCGGTGAAGCGCGTGAAGGTGAAGACGCGGGCCGGGCTGCTGCGGGCGCTGGACAACAACGCCGGGCTGGCGAACGCGCTGGCGCAATCGTGGATGACCTACGGCGACTGGCGGAAGCTGTTTACGCAGCTGGAGGAGCTGGACAAAGTTACGGCGGCCGATGTACAGCGCGTGGCGAAGACTTACTTTACTCCGAATAACAAGACGGTCGGCGTGATTGTGCAGCCGAAGAAGGAAGAGGGCAAGTAAATGAGAGCGACGATTCTTCTTTTGGCAGGCGCGCTGGCGGCGTTCGGGCAGGCGGCGAAACCGGCTCCGGCGGCGCCGGCGAAAGCGGCGGCCGGGCAGGTTCCGGCGGGCGCGTGGAAGACCTTGAAGTTCGGCAAGCTGGCCGACGTGAAGTTGCCGGAGATCGAAGTTTATACTCTGAAGAACGGGCTGAAGGTTTATCTGCTGGAGAACCACGCGCTGCCGTTCATCAACGGGACGATTCTGGTGCGGACGGGTTCGCTGCTGGACCCGGCGGCGAAGCGCGGGCTGGCGGAGATTGCGACGTCGGTGATGCGGTCCGGCGGGTCGAAGGCGAAAACCGGGGACCAGATCGACGAGCAGTTGGAGAACATCGCGGCGTCGGTGGAATCGAACGTCGGCGACGATTCGGCGACCTTTTCGTTTTCGTGTCTGAAGGAGAATGTCGACGAGGTGCTGGGCGTCTACGTCGATCTGCTGAAGAACCCCGAGTTCCGGCAGGACAAGATCGACCTGTTGAAGACGCAGTACCGCAGCGCGATTTCGCGGCGCTACGACGACGCCGACGACGTGAACCGGTCCGAGTTTTCAGGGATCATCTACGGCAAGGAGACGCCGTTCGGGCGCGAGGTGGAGTACGAGACGCTGGACGCGATCGCGCGCCAGGACCTGATCGACTTCCACAAGCGCTACTACTTCCCGGGGAACATGATGATGGCGGTCTCCGGCGACTTCGACAAGGCGGCGATGAAGGCGCGGCTGGAGTCGACGATCGGGACGTGGACCCCGGCGGCGGGCGCGGTTCCGGCGTTCCCGGACGTGACCAACCGGGCGAAGGCGGGCATCTACGTGGGCGACAAGCCGGAGGTGGCGCAGACGTTCCTTTCGATCGGCCACCTGGGCGGCCTGTTCAGCGATAAGGACTACGCGGCGCTCGAAGTGATGACCGACATTCTGGGCGGCGGGTTCGACAGCCGGCTGTTCCGGAAGGTGCGGACGGAGTTGGGCCTGGCCTACGGCGTGGGCGGCGGCTGGGGCGCGGACTACGTGCATCCGGGCACGTTCCGTATCTCGGCGTCGACGAAGACGGAATCGACGGTGGAGACGATCCAGGCGATCCTTGGCGAGGTGGAGAAGATCCGCAACGAGGGCGTGACCGACGAGGAGGTGCGGACGGCGAAGGAGAAGGTCGTGAACTCGTTCGTGTTCCGGTTCGACCATCCGCGCAAGACGCTGACGCGGCTGTTCACCTACGACTACTACGCTTACCCGAAGGACTACCTGACGCAGTATCAGAAGGCGATCGCGGCGGTGACGAAGGCCGACGTGCAGCGCGTGGCGAAGCAGTACATCGACCCGTCGAAGTTTGTGATCACGGCGATCGGCAACACGGCCGGGTTCAAGACGCCGCTGACCGACTTGAAGATGCCGGTGACGAAGCTCGAGCTGAAGGTGAAGGAGCCGAAGAAGGCCGAGGCGACCGTGAGCGACGCCTCGCTGGCGGCGGGCAAGCAACTGCTGGTGAAGATGCAGCAGGCGGCCGGCGGCGCCGATAAACTGGCGGCGGTGAAAGACCTGACGCTGGCGGCGAGCGCGACGCTCGGCAACATGCCGGTGAAGCAGAAGACGCTGATCATCCTGCCCGACCAGTTGCGGCAGGAGCAGGAACTGCCTTTCGGCAAGGTGCTGGTGAAGTGGGACGGGAAGGCGGGCACGCTGACGGCGCCGAACGCGCCGGGGCCGATGGCGATTCCGCCGCCGGTGCAAAAGCAGTTGAAGGAAGAGCTGTTCCGGAACCTGTATTCGATCCTGCTGAGCGACCGCGTGGCGGACCGGCAGGTGAACGCGGTGGCCGACGGGGTGATCGAGATCACCGACAAGGGCGGCAACGCGGCGAAGGTGACGATCGACGCGGCGACGGGGCTGCCGGCGAAGCTGGTCTACCGTGCGGTGGGGCCGGCGGGGCCGTCCGACATCGAGAAGCACTACAAGGACTGGCGTGAGGCGGGCGGGGTGAAGTTCCCCTATCTCGTCGAGATCTGGCAGGGCGGCAAGAAGGCCAGCGAGATCAAATACGAAACCGTGACGGTGAACTCCGGCGTCAAAAGCGAGGAGATCCTGAAATAGTGTCGCGAGTTCTGGCGTTGGTTCTGGTGGCGGCGTCCGCGTACGGGCAGACGCCGGCGAATGTGCGGGGGCGGGCGATCGTCGACGCGGCGCTGGCCGCGCTCGGCGGGCCGAAGTTCCTGGCGATGGAGAATCGCATGGAGCAGGGGCGGCTGTACTCGTTCTACCGCGAGCGGCTGAACGTGCAGGCGACGGCGCGCATCTACACGCGGTTCGACAAACCGGGCGCGCCGGGGACGGTGGCGACACGGGAGCGGCAGTCGTTCGGCAAGGGCGAGGAGGACTTCGCCTACCTGTTCACCGAGAAGGAAGGGGTGCAGGTGTCGTACCGGGGCGTGCGGCCGCTGCCGCCGGGGCAGTACGAGCGGTACGTCGATTCGATGCTGCGGAACGTCTTCTACCTGTTGCGGTACCGGCTGAACGAGGCGGGGATGGTCTTCGAGTTCAAGGAGACCACGGTGATCGAGAACAACCCCCTGGAGGTGGTGGATATCACCGACGCGGACAACCGCATCACGACGCACCTGCCCATGCGGCAGGTCTTCAACCGCCGCGACCTGGAGCTGAAGCGGAAGGTGGAGGAGACGACGGTCTTCAACAAGTACCGCGACGTGGGCGGGGTGAAGTGGCCGTGGTCGATCGTGCGGTACCGCGACGGGGACCGGATCTTCGAGATGTACTCGGAGAACGTCGAGATCAACAACGCGAAGCTCGACGGGAAGCTGTTCGAGCCTCCGTCGGGGGCGAAGCGGCTAAAGCAGGAGTAGCGGTCAGGCGTCGAAGATCGAGATCTGGCGTTCGTCGGGTTTCTTCGACCGGCCGAGCGCGGAGCCGACGACGGCGAGGACGTGCAGGCTCTTGACGGCCGTGCGCGGCACGAAGACGCGCTGCGGGCTAACGGCGAGGTCGGGCGGGGTGAAGGTGAAGCCGTAGGGCTCCATCTGCAACAAATTATTGGGGAAAATGCCGTCG
>CAYMTH010000438.1:0-4651 GCA_964393235.1 uncultured Solibacteraceae bacterium
GACGCGGCGGGCGAGGGTGCGGCGGTCGGCTTCGGGGGAGGGGGCGAGACCTTCTTTGGCGAGGCGGGCGCGGACGAGGTGGTCGATGGGGTTGGCGCCGGCGGGGACGGCGGGCTTCCTGACGGGCTGGAAGGCCCAGTGGGAAGACTGGCGGCGGGCGGGGGCGGCGGAGGAGGCGGCGGGAACCTTGGCGCCGGACTCGATCCATTTGGTGATCGTCGCGAGCTCGGCTTCCGAGAGGCGGGCGCCGCCGGGGGGCATCATGAAACCCTTCTCGCTGGACTTGAGGCGGGCGAGGAGTTTGCTATCGGCGGGCTTGCCGGGGACGACGACGGGGCCGGAGTAGCCGCCCTGGAGGAGGGACGCGCCGTCGTCGACGCGGAGCCCGTTGGTCTGCATGGCGGCGCCGTGGCAGGCGACGCAACGGCGCTTGAAAATGGGGGCGACTTCGGCGGTGAAGGTCTCCTGCGCGGGGAGCGCGCCGGCGGCGGCCAACAGCAAAAGGGCAACTCGCATGCCCCTATTCTATCCGCGATATGTGTGGCACACTTGGGGCATGTCGGCTCCACAGAATCCCTATCAGCCCGGGCAGGGCTATCCGCAGCAGCCGCAACAAGGCTATCCGCAGCAGCCGGGTTTCCCGCAGCAGCGGCCGCCATTTCCGCAACAGGGACAACAGCAGTTCGGCTATCCGCAGCAGCCGATGGCGCCGCCGGCGCCGGCGAAGAGCGGACTGCCGGTGTGGGCGTGGATCATCATTGGGCTTGTCGGGTTGGGGGTTCTGGCGGCCATGGCGGCCGGGGCGCTGGCGTTCTTCCTGGTGAAGAAGGCGGAGAACGTGGCGAAGAATCCGGTGTCGGCGATCGTGCGGATGGCGGCGGCGGCGAATCCGGACATCGAGGTGCTGGACATCAACGAAGAGACCGGCAAGGTGACGGTGAAAGATAAGAAGACCGGGAAGACGACGGTGATCGACGCGGATTCGTTCAAAGACGGGAAGATCCAGATTGAAACGGAAGAGGGGACGGCGGTAATCGGCGGGGGCGCGGACATCAAGACGCCGGCCTGGGTGTTCCTGCCGCCGGGGGCGAAGATCGTGGGCGGGATGACGGGGGAGACGGGCAAGGGCGCGGGCGGGAGCGTGGTGTTCACGACGAACCAGTCGGTGGACGACCTGAAGGCATTTTTCGAGGACAAGTATAAGGGCGCGGGCTTTTCGGCCAACAACGTGTCGTCGACGCGGATCAACGGGGACCTGAGTATTCAGATGGTCTTCACGCACGAGACGCGGGGGCGGTCGGTGACGATCGGGGCAGCGAAGTCCGACGGAGCGACGGGCGGCACGATCGTCTACGGCGAAGGGAACGACGCGCAGTAGCGAATCAGCCGCCGAAGCAGAAGACGCGGCCGTCCTGCGAGGCCACCACTACCTTGCCGTCGCTGATGGCGGGCGAGGAGGAGACGGCCGCGCCGGCTTCGTATTCCCAGAGCTTCTTGCCGGTGGCGGCGTCGAGGGAGTAGAAGCGGCCGTCGTTGGAACCGATGAAGACGCGGTTGCCGGCGACGGCGGGCGAGGATTCGACGCGGCTGCGGGTGGCGAAGGTCCAGACGCCTTTGCCGGTTTTGGCGTCGATGGCGTGGACCATTTTGTCGCGGCCGCCGAGGATCACTTTGCCGGCGGCGAGGGTGGCGCTGGAGTAATAAGGGAACTTGCGGACGGGGTGCTCGTACTTCCAGACGATTTTCTTGGCGGCCATATCGACGCCGAAAACTTCGTTGCCGAAGGTGCCGTAATAGGCCATGTTGCCGACGAGGAGGGGCGAGGCGCCGGTGTAGGCGCCGCTCGAGACGACGAAGACTTCCTTGCCGTCGCTGATGCGGATGGCGCGGAACTTTTCGTCGCAGCCGGTGACGTAGGCGACGCCATTGGCGATGCCGGGCGTGGCGTGGACGGGGCCGGCGGTTTCGAACTTCCAGATCTGTTTGCCGTTCTTGAGGTCGAGGGCGTAGAGGCTCTGATCGTAGGAACCGATGAGGACGCGGTCGCCGGCGATGACGGGAGAGGCTTTGATTTCCGAGAGCGTCTTGAAGGTCCAGAGGAGCTTGCCGGTGGCGGTGGAGACGGCGTGGACGGTGCCGCGGAGGTCGCCGATGACGACGGTAGAGCCGGCGACGGCGGGGGTGGATTCGCCGAGTTCGCCGCCGGTTTTGTACTTCCATTTTGTCTTGCCGGTAGCGAGGTCGATGGCGACGAGGTCACCATTGCCGGCGCCGATGTAGACGACGCCGCCGGCGATGACGGGAGAGGATTCGAAGGCCTCGCCGCCTTCCCAGGTCCAGAGGTGTTTGAGGTTTTCCGGGGGGAGGGCGCCGGAGGCCATGCCGGTGAGGGAAGGGTTGCCGCGGAATTGCGGCCATTCGGCGAAAGCGGCGGAGGCGGCGAGGGCGAGGAGGATCAGAAGGCGCATCGGTAGAGCTCCAGGGCGGCGGCCGCGTCGAAGGGCCGCGGGTTGAATTTACCGGTCCATTGCTTTTCCGCGGCGGCGGAGAGTTCGCCGAGGCGGTTCTGCTCGACGCCGAGGGCGGCGAGGGTGGGGAGGAGTTTGGCGGCGGCGGCCATTTCGGCGAGGCGGGCGGGGAGATCGGGGTGGAGTTCGGCGTACTCCGGCATGTTGTTCCAGCGGACGACGTGGGGGAGCATGACGGCGATGGCCTGGCCGTGGGAGATGCCGTAGAGGGCCGTCAGGGGGTTGGCGGTGGCGTGGGTGGCGCCGAGCATGGAAGCCTCGATGGCGCAGCCGGCGAACCAGGCGCCCATCTGCATGTCGGCGACGGCGTCGACGTTGGCGGGGTCGGCGAGGAAGGTGTCGAAGGCGGCGTTCATGAGGCGCCAGGCTTCGCGGGCGTAGCAGAGGGAGACGGCGTTGCGTTTGGTGGTGACGAAGGTTTCGACGGCGTGGGAGATGGCGTCGTAGCCGGCGAGGGCGCGGACGGAGAAGGGTTGCGTCAGGGCGACTTCGGGGTCGAGGATGGCGACGGCGAAGGCGGCCTTGTCGTCGCCGATGGCCATCTTGACGTGGGTGTCGGCGTCGGAGATCAGAGCGAACGTCTGGGCCTCGCTGCCGGTGCCGGTGGTGGAGGGAATGCCGATCATGGGCAGCATGGGGCCGGGGACTTTGCCGTGGCCCCAGTATTGCTGGATGGGGCCGCCATTGGTGAGCACCATGTTGATGGCTTTGGCGCAGTCCATGGAGGAGCCGCCGCCGAGGCCGATGATGGAGTCGATTTCGAGTTTGGCGGCGAAGTCGGCGCCGTGTTCGACCATGCGGGAGTCGGGGTTGGCGTCGAAGTTGGACCAGGGGGTGGACTCGATGCCTTCGGCGGCGAGGGCGGAGAGGACGCGGACGATGTGGCCGGCGCGTTCCATACCGGAGTCGGCGACGATGAGGGTGCGGCGGAAGCCGAGCTCGCGGGCGATGCGGCCGACGTGGTGGATGCGGCCGGGGCCGAAGACGAGGCGGGTGCGGCGGGCGTGTTCGAAGGACGTCATTTGCCGTTCCTCGCTTTGGCGACCATGTCTTTGAGCTCCTGCATGAGTTTGGGGACGGAGTAGGGGATGCCGCCCTTGATGGTCCATTCGAGGCCGGGTTTGGTGCCGGCGTTGGCGGGGTGGGGGTAGAGCAGCTTGAAGTCCTCGAGGGGGTTGCCCTTGACGATGAGGAGGTCGGCGGCCCAGCCGGCGCGGACGCGGCCGAGTTTCGATTCCTGGCGCAGGACGCGGGCGGCGTTGGCGGTGGCGTGCTGGACGATTTGGAGGGGGTGGAAGCCGGCCTCCTGGTGGAGTTCGAGATTGCGGATCATGCCGAAGCCGTACATCTGATAGATGTAGCCGGCGTCCTCGCCGACGGTAACTGTTCCGCCCCGGCGGGCGAATTCGCGGACGGCGCGCATCCAGATGGCGTAGTTCTCCTTCCAGTAAGCTTCGTCGGTGGAGGACCAGTTGAGGAAGTAGGAGCCGTGGTTTTCGAGGTTGGGCTGGAAGAACTCTTCGAGGACGGGGTGGAGGTAGTCGCGGAACCAGGGCTGGGTTTGGGCGCGCTGGAGGTCGCGGGAGGCCTCGTAGATTTCGAGGGTGGGGTCCCAGGCGACGTTGGCGGCGATCATGGCGTCGAGGACCTTTGTGAGGCGTTCGGGGTCGGCTTCGCGCCAGAGGCGGCCGGCGTAGCGGAAGCGGTCGGCTTCGTTGAGGTAGTTGTAGTTGGACGGGAAGTTCTGGACACCGTCGGGGATGGCGGCGTCGGGGATGCCGTACCAGTGTTCGATGGAGGCGACGCGGTTGCGGATGGCGTCGGTGGCGCGGGTTTCCTCGACGCCGATGTGCTGGGCGACGGGGAGGCCGAGCTTGTGGGCTTCGTCGAGGGCGGCGTCCATGGTGTCGCGCCAGGCGCCGACGATTTTCATGCCGTCGGCGCCGGCCTTCTTGATCTCCTGGACGCGGCGGCGGGCGGTCTCGGGATCGCGGACGCGGCCGAGCATGGGGTAGACGAAGAGGCGGGGGGCGGCGAGTTCGCCGGCTTCGGATTTGGCGCGGAAGGCGAGGGTTTGGGTGAGCGGGCTGCCGACGTCGCGGACGGTGGTGACGCCGCAGGCG
>CAYMTH010000438.1:4661-4967 GCA_964393235.1 uncultured Solibacteraceae bacterium
GGGCACGCCGCCTCGCTCGTTGTGGAGGTGGCCGTGCATGTTGATGAGGCCGGGGAGAACGTATTTACCCTTGGCGTCGATTTCGACGTCGTTGGGCTGGCGCGGGGCGCGGCCGATGGCGGAGATGACGCCGTTTTCGACGACGATATCGAGGGGGCCGGCGGCGGGGGTGCCGTTGCCTTCAACGACGGTGGCGCCGCGGATGACGAGCCGCTGTGGGCGCACGCCGTGGCGCGGTTGGGCGGCGAGCAGGCCCACCAGGGAAAGCAAGAGCAGGATCCGCATTACTCTCCATTTTGCGTCAAG
>CAYMTH010000439.1:0-3904 GCA_964393235.1 uncultured Solibacteraceae bacterium
CTTCAGCCTGTCCCCGCGCCGAACCCCCACCCCATCCCACCGCACACCCGAACCGCCGCCCAGCGGTGCCAGCCTAAAGACACCCCAAAGGCGACGCCGCCAAGCCGGCTCCGCCACCGAAATACCCCCTACCGCACCCGGTAAATCGCCGACTCCCCGCTCGAAAACAGCAACTCCAACCGCGAATCCCCCCGCAGTCCCTTCAGCATCCGCGCCTGCTCCTCCGCCGGCATATCCCGCGAATAATCCCACTCGTTCAGCAGCAGGTACCCGATCCCCTGCTCCCGCGCATATTCCGGCCCCCGCAAATACCCCTCGGTCCGCGCCGTGTGATTCTCCCGGTACCAGTGAACCGTATTCTGAAACACCCCCGCCCCCCGCCGCCCGGTGCGCAAATACACCAGCGGGTCGATCTCGGCCAGAATCGTCGCGTCCGCCGGCAGATTCGCCCGCACCCACGCCATCACCGGTTCCGACTTCGCCAGCCGCTCAGCATGCTCCCGGTAAAACTGCGGCAACCCCTGCGTCATCAACTCCACCTGCCGCCACCCGCAGTAAAACACCAGCGCCGCCAGGCACGCCGTAATCACCCCGCCGGCGATCTTCTGCCCCGTCTCCGGCTTCCGGAAAACGGCAAAAATGTTCTCCGCCAGCCGCCGCATCTCGACATACAGCCCCGCCAGCCACAACGGCACAATGGGCAGCACCAGCCGCTCGGTCGGCGGAAATGGCCAGATGACCAGAATCACCGCATAAACCAGCGAAAACAACGTGTACGGCGCCAGCGGCGCCGCCCACTTCTCCTTCGCCAGCCGCCACAGCCCGATCATCCCCGCTACCCCCAGCGTCTCGGCCACCATCTTGTCGAACAGCGACTGCGTCGTGTCCGGCAGCAGCAGCGCGCCCAACCCCCGCAACAGCCCGTCGACATTCTTCCAAAGGTACAGGTGCAGTTCCGGCCACTCGAACGTCGCCCGGTAATACCCGAAATAGTTCGTGTAATACAGCGTCACCATGTCCGATCCCGCCATCCGGTGCGCGCCCGACCACCACGCCCAACCCAAAATCGCCGGCGCCATCGCCGCGCCGAACACACCGGCGTCCCGCCAGCGGCCGCGCAACAGTAGATACCCCGCCGCCGCCGGAAGCAGTGCAATCCCCGCCGTCCGCGACAGAAATGCCAACCCCGCCACCGCGCCCGCCGCCGCTACCCCGCCCGTCCCCTTCCGCTCGAGCAGCAGCAGCGACGCCAACAGCAGAAACGTGAACTGCATCTCGCTCAACATCGCCGTGCTGAACAGGACCACGTACGGATTCAACGCCCACACCGCCCCCAGAGCCAGGACGACCCCGGCCGACAAGCCCAGTCCCGTCAACCACTTGCGATAGGCAAGGAGCGTCAGCGGCAGCCACATCCAGCACAACGCCATCGCCACTGGCAGGTTGTCCGGGTAGTGCGGGTTCACCATCCAGGCCACCGCCAGCGTCGCCGGCCACAGCGGCGGATACTTCGTTTGCGCCGGCTGCTTCGGCAGGCTCTCGATCCGGTAGCTCCCGGTCTCCGCCAGCGACTTCGCGCCGACAAAATACAACCCGTCGTCGTGATACTCGGCCGCATGCGGCATCGACCGCCACTGCCAGGCGAACCAGGCGCCCGGCAGCAGCACGGCCAACAGAAGAAGGAACCGGATCGGACGGGAGTTCACGCTAGTGGGAGGACGCCAGATCGTGCGGGTTGAACAGCGTCGTCCGGAAGTTTCCGGCCGGGTCGAGTTCGAACGCCTCCGGCTCACCCAGAACTTCCAGGTCCGGCCGCTCTTTGATCTGCGGCAGTAGGTTCTCGCTCAACGCCAGCGGGGACAGTTCCAGCGTGTTCTTGATCCACCCGAGCGTTACGTCCTTCGGGTCCAGCTTGCCTACCGTCGGCCAGAACTTCTGGAGGCACACCAGATCGCTGCCGTAGTGCAGCGGCGTCTTCACCGCCGCCGGGCTCGACGCCGTCAGCGAGTTGATCGAGGTCGGCGTCCAGTCGATCTTGCCCAGCAGCCGGTCGTGAATGACGTCCGCCAGTCCGAACCCGACCGCGTTGCCGTAGCTCAGCCCCGACAGGTCGCGCAGGTAAATCCGCTTGAACTTCGGCCCAGGCCAGGGATTGTACTCCCCGTTCACGCCCCGGTTGACCACTTTCGTGTCCATCCCGGCGCCCGAGATGTTCTTCCCGATCTCATCGATCATGAGGAAGTCGAGGTCGAACGGCACCCGCGGCATCCAGCTCTTCACCAGTTCCAGCAGCTCTTCTTCCTGCTTTTCCATGTTCTCGACCGGTACCGCCGTCACCTGCGCGGTGTGGTGGTAGGCGTCTTCGAGAATCGCCAGCCCGCCCAGGATCTTGCCCGTCCCGAGCACCTGGCGCCCGACGCTCCGGATCACCTTTTCCAGGCTCCCGAGGCTGTAGGCATAGGTGTGATACCGCTGCGCGCCCGAGAACTTGCCGAGGCCGATCGCCATCATCTTGAACAGCCCGCTCTCGATCTTGCCCGCGAAGTCGGTGTGCCACTTTACCCGCCCGACCAGCATCACGCCGTCGGCATTGTACGCTTCCTTGTCGAGAAACGCTTCGATCCCGTTCTCGTCCTTGCCCAGCGAGACGACTTCGAGCTGGCTGATCACCGGGCAACCCATCGTCGCCTCGGTAATGCCGTAGTGCGCCAGCACGTCGGCCTGCCCGGCCGCCGTCGCCGCGCCATGGCTGCCCATCGCCGGGAAAATAAAGGGGTTAGCCCCAACCGACTGCCAATAGTCGACAACCGCCTTCACGATGGTCGAGATATTGGTGATGCCCCGGCTCCCGACGCCGATCGCCACCCGCGCCCCGGGCTTTACCCGGCCGGAAAACGGCGAGGCCTTCAACTCGGCCAGCACCGAACCGGCAACGTCTTTCAGACCGCGGTCCGGAAACTTCTGTTTCACTCGAACGATACGGGGCAGTTCCATTTAGGCGAGTATATCAACTCAGCCCGCGTCGATCGAATCCTGCCACTCCCGCTCCAGCATGCGCGAATACTCGCCGGATGCGTAGAGATCGAACGGGAACGCCGTGCTCCGGATCTGGCGCGCCGCCTGCTGGCTCTGATAGCACGCAAACATATGATCCGCATAGCGATAGTAGTGCCGGATGAACGCGTCGGCCAGCGCGTTCCGCCCCGGCGCCTCCGCAAAAACCATGTTCAGCCCGATCGCCCGCGAGAAGATCGAACGGTAGTCGGCCACCTGCCACTTCCGCAGTTTCTCCCGCACCTCTTCCGGCGGATCGTCGATCAGCATCGTCGCAAAGCTCTGTTCCTTCACGCCTTCCTGCTGCAATAACGGGTCCCGCCCGACGATATCCATGCACTGCTCAATCCACCGGACCAGATCCTTGCCCACGTAATACAGCATGCGGATCTCGCAGTACCGCCCGTCGAGCAGCTTCCGGTCGAGCTCGGCGACAGAATACTCGTTGTTCGGCAAAAACCCTTGCAGCATCATGCTGGCGCGGGTCGATTCGACCAGTTTGTTGGGGCCGGCCGCGTCGGAAAACGGGTGCAGGATGAGCGGCGGCAGCTTCCAGGTGCGGTCGGTGGGCGCGTAGATGGACGTAGTAGCCAACGGAGAAAGCCTTTCCTTCTATACTGATCGGCGGGACAGGGGGATTTGAATAGGGGAAAGTGCTACTTCCGGGCGGTCAAAAGCACCTTAACGGTTACGGTCTTGCCGTCGCGCAAAACCTGCACTTCGACCTCGTCACCGGGCTTTTTCTGACGCAAAAGTACCGTGAAATCCATCAGATTCTGCACGTTTTTGCCGTCAAAACGCACCAGAATATCGCCTGCTTTGAGGCCTGCCTTGGCCGCCGGGGTGCCTT
>CAYMTH010000439.1:3914-4960 GCA_964393235.1 uncultured Solibacteraceae bacterium
GGGATAGAACCAAAGGCCGGGCCGTACCCTGCCGAGCCGCCGCCGGAGGAGGTGCCGGAGCCGGTATGGGCGCTTTGCGGGGGCAGGACGCGGACGTTCTGGGGCCGGGGCAGGTCGGTGGCCAGGCGGTGCATGGCGCCGCCGACGTAGCCGAGCAGGTCGGCCGCGGATTTCGAGTTGATCTTCTCCCAGGTATCGGAGGGCTTGTGATAGTCGCCGTGCAGGCCGGAGAAGAAGAAGAGAACCGGAACCTGCTTTGTTGTGAACGAGGTATGGTCGCTCGAGCCGTAGCCGGCGGTCTCCGACAGGTCCATCTGCAGCGTCCCGGGCTTGGGCAGGGACTTCAAAAGATCGCTGAAGTTTGCGCCCGTTCCGGACCCGCCGACGAACACCCGGCCCTCCTTGATGCGGCCGATCATGTCCATGTTGATCATCGCCACCGCCTTGTTGATCGGGATGAGGGGGTTATTGACGTAGTAGCTCGACCCGAGCAGGCCCAGTTCCTCGCCCGCGAAGGTCATAAAGAGCACGCCGCGCTTCGGTTTCGGCTGCTTGCCCATCCAGCGGGCGAGTTCAAGGACGCCGGCCGAGCCGCTGGCGTTGTCGTCGGCGCCCAGGTGCGGTTTGCCGACCATGTTCGGGGACATCGAGAACTGTTCGCCGAGTCCGAGGTGGTCGTAGTGCGCGCCGACGATGACGTGCTCGTCGGTTTCGCCCGGGAGGTAGCCGACGACGTTGCGCACCGTCTTGACGACCCGGCGGACGTCGGCTTTCATTGACACTTGAATATTTGAAGGCAGGGCGAAGGAGCGGGGCTTGAGGTCCTTATCGATCTCGCGGTAGATGTCGCGGAGGTTCTTGCCGGCCTTTTCGAGGATGCGTTCGGCGACCTCGGCCTTCATCATGAGGAAGGGGATGCCGGCGTTGGCGGGGCCGGCGTTGCGGGCGAACTTTTCCAGGTCGCCGGAGCCGGCGCTGAGGATGTCGGAGAGGACGATGGCGGCCTTGGCGCCGTGGAGTTTGGCGTTGGTGGCCTTGGAATCGAA
>CAYMTH010000440.1:0-4937 GCA_964393235.1 uncultured Solibacteraceae bacterium
CCAAAACCGCCACCGTCGATACCCACGCCGATCTTTCCCCCCTCCTCGCCCCCCTCCTCCTCCTCTGCTGGTACGTAACCGTCCTGTAACCCGATTCACCAATCCGTAACAGAACTGTGAAGTCCGTGTAGTCTCGGGTTCCTAGACTCAAGGCATGCGCACTCTCGTTCTGGCCGCTTTCCTGGCCTGCTCGGCTGCCCTGTCCGCCCAAGTGACGGTCCTCAACGGCGCCAGCTTCCGCGCCGACCAACCCGTCACCGCCGGCTCATGGGCCGCCGCCTTCGGCGCCTTCACCGGACTCTCCCAGACCGTCGCCACCCAGTCGCCCATCCCCAAAACCCTCGCCGGCGTCACGGTCTCCCTCAACGGCGTCGCCGCTCCCGTCTACTTCGTCTCCGCCACGCAGATCAACTTCCTCGTCCCCTTCGCCACCACCCCCGGCCTCCGCGACATCGAAATCAAGACCCCGTCGGCCACCCTCACCGGCCGCGTCCGCGTCATGTCCGCCGCCCCCGGCATCTTCGCCAACCCCAACGGCGGCGCGGTCCTCAACCAGGACGGCGCTCTCAACACCGCCGCCAATCCCGCCCGCCGCGGCCAGGTCATTCAGATCTTCGCCACCGGCCCCGGCGCCCTCTCCCGCGCCATCGAAGACGGCGCCCCCGCCCCCTCCTCCCCCCTCGCCACCACCGTCTCTACCCCCGATGTCGTCATCGGCGGCGTCCGCGCCAAGGTCGAATTCTCCGGCATGGCGCCCGGCTTCTCCGGCCTCTGGCAGATCAACGTTACCGTCCCCGCCCAGTCCTTCCTCACCGGCCGCCTGCCTCTACAGGTCTACATCGACGGTGTCGACTCCAACGAAGTCTCTATTCACATCCAATGAAGTTTCCCATTCTCCTGCTCTCCGCTGCCCTCTGTTTCGCGCAGTCCCCGACCGGAACCATCACCGGAACCGTCCTCGACGCCCAGACCGGCCGCCCTATCCCCGGCGCCACCGTCCTCCTGAACGGCCAGCAGGCCGCTAACCAGAAGGCCGATCTCGACGGCCACTTCACCCTCTCCGTTACCCCCGGCACCTACACCCTCACCTACCAGGCCGACAACTACACCGAGGTCAAAGTCGACCAGGTCATCGTCAAGGCCGGCGAGGTCACCGAAGCCTCCACCGTCATGGCCAACAAAGCCATGGTCACCACCGTCGACGTTGTCGAAAAGGCCACCGCCATCGGCGCCACCGCCGAAGCCATGCTCACCGAACGCAAGCTCGCCGCCTCCGTCTCGGACTCCCTCGGCAAGGAAGAACTCTCCCAGTCCGCCTCCTCCAACGCCGCCGGCGCCCTCGAAAAGGTTACCGGCGTCTCCGTCGTCGGCGACGGCTTCGTCTACGTCCGCGGCCTCGGCGAACGCTACTCCTCCACCATGATGAACGGCGCCGTCCTCCCCACCACCGAGCCCGAAAAACGCGTCGTCTCCCTCGACCTCTTCCCCTCCGGTCTCATCGAAAACATCAAAATCCTCAAGACCTACACCCCGGACCTCCCCGCCGAATTCGCCGGCGGCCTCGTCCAGCTCCAGACCATCGAGTTCCCCGTCCAGCGCATCTTCCAGATCAACACCAAGGCCGGCTTCAACTCCCGCACGACGTTCTCCCCCTTCCAAACCTACTCCGGCGGCGGCCGCGACTATTTCGGCTTCGGCTCCGGCTCGCGCGGCATCCCCGCCGCCATCCCCGCCAACGCCCGCCTCTTCCCCGGCCGCTTCACCGCCGCCGAATTCCAGCAGTTCGGCCAGGCCTTCGCCAACACCTGGCAGCCCGCCAACAACTCCTCCCAGCGCCCCAATCAGGACTTCTCCGCCGTCGGCGGCGGCACCTTCAAACGCCTCGGCATCGTCGGCGCCCTGTCGTTCTCCAACGGCTCCCAGACCCTCCGCGAAAAACAGCGCTACTACCGCCAGGGCGGCGACGCCCCCGTCACCTTCACCGATTACCCCGACTTCAACGACTTCACCGAAACCGCCAAAATCCGCGCCGTCTTCAACGCCGCCCTCCGCCTCAACAACACCAACAAAATCGTCTTCCGCAACACCCTCACCCACGAAGCCGACAAAGGCGCCCGCTCCTTCACCGGCTACGACGGCGGCGTCGATTCCACCCTCTTCTCCGAACGCCTCCACTACGTCCAGCGCTCCATGTTCTCTTCCTCCGTCGAAGGCGAACACGCCGTCCCCTCCTGGCACGGGTCCATCTTCAAGTGGCAGATGACCTACTCCAAATCCCGCCGCAACGAACCCGACCTCCGCGAAGTCTTCCGCGGCCAGCTTCCCAACGGCAACTTCTCCTTCGCCGCCCTCGGCTCCTCCGGCATCCGCTTCTTCTCCGACATGAAGGACCGCATCTACGAGCCCCAGGCCGACCACACCCTGCCCTTCTTCAAAGGCCGCGTCTCCGGCGTCATCAAAACCGGCGTCCGCGCCACCATCCGCCACCGCGACTTCAACGCCCGCCGCTTCCGCTTCATCCCCCAGTCCTCCTCCACCCTCAACTTCCTCCTCCCCTCCGACCAGCTCTTCGCCGCCTCCAACATCCGCCCCAACGGCTTCCAGATCACCGAGTTCACCCGCGGCACCGATACCTACGCCGCCGACCTCGACATCTTCGCCGCCTACTCGATGGTGGACCTCGCCCTCGGCGCCAAATGGCGCATCGTCGGCGGCATGCGGGTCGAAAAGGCGGATATGAACGTGGTGACCGTCGATAACCTCGTCCCCAACGCCCGCCCCGCCACCGCCCGCCTCCGCAACACCGATCCCACCCCCGGCGTCAACGTCATCTACCAGATCAACCCCCGCCAGAACCTCCGCCTCTCCTACGCCCGCACCGTCTCCCGCCCCGACTTCCGCGAGCTCTCGCCCTTCGACTTCAACAACGTCCTCGGCGGCTTCGTCGTCCAGGGCAACCCCAACCTCGTTCGCGCCACCGTCAACAACTACGACGTCCGCTGGGAATCCTTCCTCGGCGGCAACCAGATCCTCGCCCTGTCGTTCTTCGCCAAGCAGTTCGCCAATCCCATCGAGCAGACCATCCTCCCCTCGAACGACCTCCGCCAGACCTTCGTCAACGCGCAAGGCGCGAAAAACTTCGGTTTTGAGGTCGAATACCGCAAGAATCTGGTCTCCCTGCACAAGTCGTTGAAGGACTTCTCCATCTCCTCCAACCTCACCCTCGTCGACTCCAACATCGCCATCAAGCCCGAAAACGCCGGCGTCGTCACCTCGCAATCCCGCCCCCTGCTCGGCCAGTCCCGCTACATCTTCAACGTGATCACCGAGTGGCGCCGCCCCGCTCTCCGCTCGCAGGCCCGCTTCTATTCCAACTACGTGTCCCGCCGCATCGCCGGCGTCGGCACCTTCGGCCTCCCCGATATCTACCAGGAAGGCAATACGATGCTCGATTTCGTCTACCAGTACCAGTTCAAGGAAGGGGGCAAACTCGCCCTCCGCTTTGATGCCGAAAACCTGGCGGACAACAACTACCGCTGGACGCAGGGCGGCCTCCCCCAGCGGCAGTATCAGACCGGCCGCACCTTCCAAATCGGCCTCAGTTACTCGATTTTCTAAACCCAAGGATCAAACAACCATGCGCCTTCCAATCGCACGCCTGTTGTGTCTCTGCATGTCCGCGCTGGCCTTCGCCGGCACGGAATCGGCCGAAAAAGCCGCCATCGGCTACGGCAGCCCCGAACAGAAAATCTCCATGTACATCTGGAGCGACAAGTACATCTACCGCGCCGGTGACCGCCTCACAGTGAAGTGGACCGTCAAAACCAACGGCGATCTCTACCCCTACTCCCTCTACGCCTACCGCCAGAACAACCAGACCGGCCAGAAAACCTACATCCCGTCGAACTCCGCGACCGCTCCCGAAGTCACCCCCGCCGCCCTCCGCGACGCCGCCAAGGCCGAACTCGCCTCCGCCACCGTCCCCGACGAACCCGGCATGCACACCATCGTCGTCCAGCTCCGCGACTACACCGGCACCCGCGTCCTCAAGGCCGCCTACATGAAGATCTCCGTCGTCACCGAGCAGGTCGAAGTCTCCGGCAACATTACCGCCAACACCACCTGGGTCAACACGAAGTCCTATCTCGTCAAAGGCACCGTCTTCGTCAAGAACAACGCCACCCTCACCATCGAGCCCGGAACGATTATCCAGGGCGCCTCCGGCTCCGCCCCCGCCTCCGCCCTCATCGTCACCCGCGAGGGCAAAATCATGGCCGAAGGCACCAAATCCCGGCCCATCGTCTTCACCTCCGCCCAGGCATTCGGCGAACGCAAGCGCGGCGACTGGGGCGGCCTCGTGCTCCTCGGCAAGGCCCCCGTCAACGTCGGCGCCAACACCTCCGGCAACACCAACGCCGCCGGCACGTTCTATATCGAGGGCCTCAACGCCACCGACGACGGCCTCTACGGCGGCAGCGATCCCAACCACAACTGCGGCACCCTCGCCTATGTCCGCGTCGAGTACGCCGGCGCCATCCAGTCGCCCAACAATGAGCTGAACTCCTTCACCTGGGGCGGCTGTGGCAAGGGCACGGTGTCCCACCACCTCCAGGCCATCTACGGCCTCGACGACGCCTTCGAATGGTTCGGCGGCACCGCCGACGCCAAGTACCTCGTCGGCGGCCTCCACGCCGATGACTACGTCGACTTCCAGCTCGGCTGGACCGGCCGTCTCCAGTACGGCCTCTTCTACCAGTCGCCGGACTCCCCCGGCAACCGCGGCATCGAAGGCGACAACTCCGAGTACAACAATGCGGCCACGCCCATCTCAAACCCGACCCTCTACAACCTGACCTTCATCGGTTCCGGCGTGGCGGGCTTTGACGAAGCGAACTCGCCCGGCATCTTCCTCCGCCGCGGCGCCCGCGCGACGATCA
>CAYMTH010000441.1:0-4921 GCA_964393235.1 uncultured Solibacteraceae bacterium
AAAAGGTTTAGGTTCTACTAAAAACGGGCGCGATTCGAACGCGCAGCGGCTCGGGGTGAAGCGCTTTGCTGGCGAAGCCGTCACCGGCGGCTCCATCCTCGTCCGGCAGCGTGGGACACCGTACAAGGCCGGCGAAAACGTCGGGCGCGGCTCCGACGACACCCTGTACGCCCGCGTGGCTGGCACGGTGGTCTTCCGCGATCGCGGCCGCCTCGGCAAGTTCATCTCCATCCAGGCCGCCAGCTAAGGCTGCCCGCTCGCAGTTTTTCCCGAAGCCGCCGGACCACGGCGGCTTTTCTGTTTTTCTCCCCCCTCTTTTTCCCCTACTCTTCCCATGTTCATCGATGAGGTAAAAATCTACGTGAAGGCCGGCGACGGCGGCAACGGCTGCCTGGCTTTCCGACGCGAGAAGTTTGTCGCCAAGGGCGGTCCCTCGGGCGGCGACGGCGGCCGCGGCGGCGACGTCATCATGGTGTCGTCCCTTCACTACAACACCCTCCTCCACCTCCGCTACAACCCCGAACACAAGGCAGAGCGCGGGGCCCACGGCGAAGGCTCCAACAAGACCGGCCGCGACGGCGAGGACCGCGAAGTGAAGGTCCCCGTCGGCACCGTCGTCTACGACTGGGACACCGGCGAACAGCTCTTCGACTTCACCGAGCCCGAGCAGCGCTTTATAGTCGCCAAGGGAGGCCGTGGCGGGCGCGGCAACGCACGTTTTGCCAAGCCCTGGCACCAGGCCCCCACCGAGCACGAACCCGGCACTCCGGGCAAGGAACTCACCCTCCGCCTCGAACTGAAGCTCCTGGCCGACGTCGGCCTCGTCGGCTTCCCCAACGCCGGCAAGTCCACCCTCATCTCCCGCATCTCCGCCGCCCGTCCCAAAATCGCCGATTACCCCTTCACGACCCTCGAACCGGGCCTCGGCGTCGTCCCCATGTCCGACGACCGCAGCTTCGTCGTCGCCGACATCCCCGGCCTCATCGAGGGCGCCAGCGAGGGACACGGCCTCGGCACCCAGTTCCTCCGCCACATCGAGCGGACCCGCCTCCTGGTCCACATGGTGGACGTCAGCGACATCACCGGCCGCGACCCCCGCCGCGACTGCGAGATCATCTGCAACGAACTCTCCAGCTACTCCGAGGAACTCGGCGCCAAGCCCATGATCGTCGTCGCCAGCAAGATCGACGCCGCCCAGGACCCCGACCGTATCGCCGCCGTCAAACAGATCGCCGCCGAACAGGACCTGCCGTTCCTCCAGATCTCCTCCGCCACCGGCGAGGGCCTCGAGGAGCTCAAGGAGACGATCGCCGCCCACCTGGCGGCCCGCGCGGCAGAAGACGCCCCCGAAAACGGCCCCGAAAACTAGATCCGCCGGCCTGGAGTGTCTCGCTCCAGGCCGGCGGGGCGCAGTATCTTAAGTTCGTCTAGCAAGCCCGCCTTAATCGCGGTCTCGTCAGTTTAGTGACGGAGAATAACTCCCCGTTACTAGTTAAAGCGCGAAACGCAGAAAAAAGGTCGCACTTTTGACGAACTTTTTTTGAGAGGCTCCCGAGTTTACAACTGTCACTCGTTCGAAAGGCCGCTGAGCCGCGTGTTTTGGCCCTTTCCAGAGGCAAAAAACTGCTGTCCGGAGAGGTTTTTGTACACGCTTCCGGCGATCTGGGCCGCTACCGGACCGTTCACCGCCCGGCCGCCGGTGAGCAGGACCACCACGACCAGCTTGTTATGCCCGACCTCGTTGTAGCTCCCGAACCACCCGAGGTGGGTCGGCGTCGCCCGGTCGGTGCAGGTCCCAGTCTTGCCCAGGATCGGCTCGGCGGGGTCGTACTGGGCCCGGCGCGCCGTCCCGAACTCGACCGCGCCCAGCATCCCGGGCTTGATCTCGTCGATCTTGTTGCCGAAATCGAGCCGGCGCTTCACGCGCGGCGCGAAGTTCCGCAGTTCCTCGTCCGTGCGGGGGTACTGCAGATGGTACATGGTGCCGCCGTTGGCGATCGCCGTCACGATCGACGCTAACTGCAACGGAGTCAACTGGATACCTTCGCCGAAGCTGGTCATCATCCCGACCCCGCCGAACTTCGGCGGCTCGGTCGGCAGGATGCCGGGATACTCGCCGTCGATGCCCAGCCCGGCGCGTTCGCCGAGCCCGAGTTCGCGGGCGTAGGAATAAACCTTTTCGAATCCTAGCTTTTCACCGACCCGGGCGAAATACGGGTTGTTCGAATGGGCCAGCGCCTGGGTCAAATCCATCGAAAACCGCCGTCCGAGACGCATCGGGGTGTCTTTTTCGACGATCCCGGCGTCCAAACCGGCCAGCGCACACACCAATTTGATGGTGGAACAGGGCTGAAAACCGCTTCCCAAGGCCAGTTTTTGATTCACAATCGTGAGAATTCGACCCGTTTTTGGATCGACTACGACGACTGAACCGTTGTACGGCCCTAGTGCGTTGACCGCCGCCTGCCGAATCGTCAGGTCTTCGCCGGCGACATCGTCGCCCAAAGTCGAGTCCGCGAAGGTTGGTTCTTTCCAGGGACCGCCCGCCACGACGCTTTTTCGCCCGGTCTTCGCCCGGGCCAGCGCCCGTTTCTTCGCCGCGACCGTCGAGGCGCGCTTCGTGGCCGCCGTCGTCCGAACGACGGGCTTCTTTTTTGCTACCGGCTTCTTGTTGGAAGGAATCGCCAGCGCCGGGATCGCCCCTAAGAGGACGACCAAACTTGCCACCGCCAACCGCCACTTCGCCGAGAGACCACTCAATTCTGTCTGCAAATCAAGACACCTTCCTTGCTTCGTTCGGACTTGAGACTTGCCCCAGCGGGAACCTCGGTTCCCAACAGCTTTGCTTTGCTGCTATTGTGAACGACTCGTTCGCGCAGCGTCAACCGAAAAACGACTTCAGCAACTACTCGCGTGTGGCGCCGCTTACCTATTGTATCGACGCCACTTGCGACCACCATTAGGCGGATTGCCGTGCTGTCGGAAAGATCCTAGGCCGCAGTCCAGCCGCCGTCGATGGCGACGACGCTGCCGTTGACGAATCCGGCTTCATCCGAGGCCAGGTAGAGGGCCATGTGGGCGATCTCCTCGGGTTTGCCGAGACGGCCGATGGGCTGGCGGGAATTCAGCTCGGCGCGCACCTTCTCTTTTTCGTGCTTGTGGTACTTTTCCAGGTAGCCTTCGACGAACGGGGAGTCGACGGTGCCGGGGCAGATGCAGTTGACGCGGATCTGGGTGGGATAGTCGACGGCGAGTTGCCGGGTCATGGCGACGACGGCGCCTTTGGTGGCACAGTAGGCGAACCGCTTCTTGACGCCGATGAGGCCGGCGACGGAACCGATGTTGACGATGCGGCCGTTCGCCTTGAGCAGTTGGGGCATGGCGTAGCGGGTGACCAGGTAGGGACCGGTGACGTTGACGCGCATGAGGCGTTCGAAGTCGGCGGTTTCGGTCTCTTCGACGTTGCCGACGAGGCCGATGCCGGCGTTGTTAACCAGGACGTCGAGCCGGTCGAGGGAGGCGAACAGGTCGCGAACGCCGGCTTCGTCGGTCACATCGCACTTCACGGCGCGGGCGCCCGGAAGTTCCGCCGCGAGCTTTTCGGCCCGGGCCAAATCAATGTCGGCGATCAGCACCGACGCTCCTGCCGCGGCGAAGACCCGGGAGGTCGCCTCGCCGATACCGCTTGCTCCGCCGGTCACCATCGCGACCCGGCCATCCTGACGAAAAGGTGTAGACATTCCTTCAAGATTGTATCGAAGCCGCGTTAGAATGATCGTCGTTCCAGGTAACCGCCCAAAGGAGCCCGAAAATTGAGCCAGAAAAAGCACGTCCCCTACGTTCCGGTCGACCGGAAGATGACGGAATTCTCCTACTTTGCCGTCGGGATCGGCCTGATTATGAGTGTTGTCCTGGGGGCGGCGAACGCCTACCTGGGATTGAAGGCCGGCATCACGATCGCCGCGACGTACCCGGCGGCGGTGATCGGCATGGCGCTGCTGCGGTTTAAGCGGGGGACCATTCTTGAAGAGAACCTGGCCCGGACGGCGGGGTCGATCGGCGAATCGATCGCGGCGGGCGCGATCTTCACGCTGCCCGCGTTTGTGATCTCCAAGGCCTGGCCGCAGTTCGACGTCGAGCACGGCTACTGGAAATCGACGGCGCTGATGCTGGTGGGCGGCGTGCTGGGCGTGCTGTTCGTGTCGCTGGTGCGGCGGGTGATGGTGGAAGACGAAGAGCTGCCGTTTCCGGAATCCGTCGCGGCGGCCGAGATCCACAAGGCCGGACAGTCGGCCTCGCAGGCGGCCAAGTACCTGTTCATCAACATGTGCACGGGCGCCGCTGTCTACATGCTCGGCGTGATGAAACTCTTCGAGCCCGACCGGAACTTCATTTTCCATATCGGCAATCTGGGGCGGAGCTTCGTGAAGCTCGGTTCCGACCAAAAGGCGCTGCCGGTCGGCGGCGTGACAATGGCGGCGGCGCCGACCATCAGTCCCGCCTACATTGGCGTCGGCTACATTATCGGCCCGAAGCTGGCGGCGCTGAACTTTTCCGGCGGCGTGCTGGCGTGGGGCTTCCTGATTCCGATGCTCGTCTACTTCCTGGGCGACGACCTGCAGAAGTTCCTGCCGCCGGGCGCTGGCGAAGGCGACTGGCAGGCGCTGGCGGCAGCGGTCTGGCGGTACATCGTGCGCCCGATCGCGGTGGGCGGCATGCTGGTGGGCGCGGCAAACACGTTGTGGAAGATGCGCAAGAACCTGAGCGTGGGCATTGGCCGCGCGCTGGCCGAACTGCGCGGGACGGTTCCGGCGCCGGATCAGCTGAACCGCACGGAGCAGTACATGAGCTCGAAGGCCGTGTTCGGGCTGATCGGGCTGACGTTCCTGGCGATGATCGCGGTGTACTACTACTTCGCCGG
>CAYMTH010000442.1:0-4894 GCA_964393235.1 uncultured Solibacteraceae bacterium
GGTGATGGCGGTATTGGAGGTGACGGGGATGGTGTAGGTCCGGGAGGCGGAGAGGCCGGTGCCGGCGGTCATCTGCAGGGTGAAGGTGTAGGTGCCGACGGCGTTCGGGGTGCCGGTGACGTTCCAGGCGCCGGCGGTGAAGGCGAGGTTGAGGCCCGGGGGGAGCGTGCCGCCGGTGACGGCGGCGCCGGTCATGGTGACGGGGAGGGCGCCGGCGGTGAGGCTGAGGGCCTGGGTGTAGGCGCGGCCGGTGGTGGCGTTGGGCATGACGGGGGGCTGGGCGGTGAGTTCGCCGCCGATCATGATGCGGAGGGGGGATTCGCCGACGCAGCCGGCGGAGTCGGTGACGCGGAGGGTGAAGTCGTAGATACCGGTGGTAGAGGCGATGCCGGGGAAGACGGCGGCGCCGCCGTTGGCGGTAATCGAGAGGCCGGGAGGGAGGACGCCGGTGGCGAGGGAGTAAGACCAGGGGCCGGTGCCGCCGTGGACGACCATGCCGGGGTAGGCCGCGTTGAGCGCGCCGTTGGGGAGGTTCGGCTGCAGGGTGAGCACGCACTGCGCGGAACAGGCGAGGACGGCGGACAGGCATAGGACGGCGAGTCTAAACATTTTGGCCTCGATATGTTGAGAGTTACCGCAATTCTAACCTAATTAGGCGGGGGGCCGATGACATATGCTAGAGGGCGTGAAACTGGGGACTCTGATGTGGCTGGCGGCGCTGCCGCTGGCGGCTGATCCGGGGCTGGATTTTTACGAGGCGAAGGTGCGGCCGCTGCTGGCGGGGAAGTGCTACGGGTGCCATTCGGCGAAGCTGGCGTCGCCGATGGGGGGCGTGCGGCTGGACGGGGCGGCGGGGCTGCGGGCGGTGGTGAAGGCTGGTGCGCCGGAGGCGAGCCGGATGATCCAGGCGGTGCGGTACCAGAGCGTCGGGATGCCGCCGGGCGGGCGGTTGAAGGACGAGGAAGTGGCGGTGCTGGAGAAGTGGGTGGCGATGGGCGCGCCGGCGCCGGAGGGCGGGGCGGCGAAGGCGGAGGGTTCGACGGCGGCGGCGTGGGCGGCGCACTGGGCGTGGCAGCCACTGCGGCCGGGGGCGGGGGGTATTGACGCGCAGGTGCGGGCGAAGCTGCGGGAGGCGGGGTTGACGCCGGCGGGACGGGCCGAGCACCGGACGCTGATCCGGCGGCTGAGCTTCGACCTGACAGGGCTGCCGCCGGGGGCGGGGGATGATGCGCTGACTTATGAGCAGGCGGTGGAGAAATATCTGGGTTCGCCGCGGTTCGGGGAACGGTGGGCGCGGCATTGGATGGACGTCGCGCGTTATGCCGATACGGGGTTTTTGTCGCGGGCGATGTTACTCAGCTTTGGTTACCGGGACTGGTTGATCGAGGCGTTCAACCGGGACGTGCCGTACGACCGGTTCGTGGCGCTGCAGCTGGCGGCGGACCAGATGGAAGGGGCGCGGAAGGAGGATCAGGCGGCGCTGGGGTTCCTGTCGCTGGGATTGAATCCGAACCGCGCGGTGGACCTGCCGGACGTGGTGGACGATAAGATCGACTTAGTTGCGCGGGGGTTACTGGGACTTACTGTCAGTTGCGCGCGCTGCCACGACCACAAGTTTGATCCGATTCCGACCAAAGACTATTACGGGATGTACGGGATCTTCGCCAACACGCGCTACGGGCAGGAGCCGGTGCGGACGGGGCCGCTGCCGGAGTTTTATGAAAAGCGGGCGGCGGAGCGGAAGCGGATCCGCGAGGAGTATATCCGGGAGCGTCTGGAGGTGCTGCGGGCGGAGCTTCGGGATTTGAAGGAAGTGCGGCGGTATCTGGAGGCGCTGTGGGACGGGCGGAAGCTGCCGGTGTCGCGGATCGAGAACCTGGCGCGGGAGAAGAATTTGAACTCGCTGGTGGCGCTGCGGTGGGCGGGTCGGATCGCGGAAGATCCGCTATTCGCCGAGTGGCGGGCGGCGACGGCGTCGCCGGTGGAGCGGTACCTGGCGCGGCTGGCGAGCCCGCCGGATGCGGCATGGCGGAGTTTGCTTTATGGGCCGTCGGCGCCGCCGGAGGTGCCGGTGGAGGATTTTCCGTACATCATGACCGAGGGCGACGCGAACACGACGCGCGACCTGCAATGGCAGTACGAACAGGTGCTGAACGACGCCGTTTACCGGGGCGCGAAGGGAGCGCTGCTGGGCGCCGTCGACCGGCCGGTGATCAAGCCCGCGTACGTGTTCAACCGGGGGAACCAGAACGACCTCGGCGACCCGGTGGGGCGGTGTTTTCCGTCGATTCTGGGGGCGGGGAAGTGCTTCGGCAACGGGTCCGGGCGGCTGGAGCTGGCGCGGGCGATTACGAGCGAGGGGAACCCGATTGCGGCGCGCGTGATGGTGAACCGGGTGTGGCAGAAGTTCTTCGGGGAAGGGCTGGTGCGGACGCCGAGCGACTTCGGGATGCGGGGCGACCGGCCGACGCATCCGGAGCTGCTGGACGCGCTGGCGGCGGAGTTCATGCGGGACGGCTGGAGCGTGAAGCGGCTGATCCGGCGGATGGTGCTTTCCGAGACCTACCGGCAGTCGTCGGCGGACCGGCCGGAGGCGAGAGGGAAAGACCCGGAGAATAAGCTGCTGTGGCGGATGCCGCGGCGCCGGCTGGACTTTGAGGCGTTGCGGGACGGGATGCTGGCGGTGGCGGGGAAGCTGGACGGGCGGATCGGCGGGCAGCCGGTGTCGATCGTGGCGGTGCCGGCCGACGGGCGGCGGACGATCTACTCGCTGATCGAGCGGGAGCGGCCGCTGGCGCTGTTGAAGACGTTCGACGTGGCCGACCCCGAGCAGCACTCGCCGCAGCGGTACCAGACGACGGTGCCGCAGCAGGGGCTGTTCCTTTTGAACAGCCCGTTCGTGGGCGAGATGGCGCAGGCGCTGGCGGGGCGGGCAGGGAGCGTGGCGGAGTTGTATCAGCTGGCGTTCGGGCGCGCGCCGACGGCGGAGGAGGCACGGCGGGCGGCGGCGTTCTGGGCCGACGGGCGGCGCGCGGAGCCGGAGGCCGCGGGGCCGTGGCGGTATGGGACGGGCCAACTGGACGTGACGGCCGGGCGGGTGCGGGAGTTCGCGCCGTTCCGGTTCTATACGGGGCGGGCGTGGCAGAATGCGTCGGCGGGCCTGGACCCGGCGACGGGCGTGGCGCGGTTGACGGCGACGGGCGGCGCGCCTGGGGACGATCTGCGGGCGGCGGCGGTGCGGCGGTTCGTGGCGCCGGAGGGCGGGGAATTGGAGGTGACCGGGCGGCTGGTGCACTCGATCGGGCCGTTCGGGCTGCGGTTCCATTTGAGCAACGGGATTCGGGGGTGGGTGGTGTCGGACCGGCAGGGGGTACTGGGGAAGTGGCGCGTGGAACTGCCGCCGCCGCCGGCGGACGGGATCTCCTACAAGGCCAACCCGGGCGTGGATACGCCGCTGCGGGGCGTGTGGGTGGCGGCCGGGGAGACGATCGACTTCGTGGTGGACTCCGATGGGGATTACGAGGCTGACGACTTTCAGTGGGCGCCGGTGGTGAAGATCGGCGGGCGGGAGTGGGACGCGCGGAAGGAGTTCGCCGGGCCGCCGGCGCCGCGGTTGAACGGACGGGAACAGTTGGCGCAGGTGCTGCTGCTGACGAACGAATTCGCATTTCTGGACTGACGACGATGAGACGACGCCACTTTTTGCAGGGGATGGGGCTGGCCGGGTTGGCCGGCGTGTTTGAACAGGCGGGGCTGGCCGGGCCGCTGGAGCCGCGGCGGCCGCACTTCGCGCCGCGGGCGAAGCGCGTGGTGCACATCTTCGCCAACGGCGGGCCGTCGCACATGGACACCTTCGATCCCAAGCCGGCGCTGGCGAAGTACGCCGGGCAGCCGCTGCCGGTGCATCTGCGGACGGAGCGGAAGACGGGCACGGCGCTGCCGTCGCCGTTCGCGTTCCGGAAGTACGGGCAGAGCGGGCTGGAGGTCTCCGATGTATTCGGGAAGCTGGCGGCGGCGCATGCCGATTCGCTGTGCGTGATCCGGTCGATGCACACGGAGGTGCCGAACCACGAGCCGTCGCTGATGATGATGAACTGCGGGGCGCAGCAGCAGAGCCGGCCGAGTTTCGGGTCGTGGGTGGTGTACGGGCTGGGGTCGGAGAATCAGAATCTGCCGGGGTTCATTTCGCTCTGTCCGGGCGGGCTGCCGATTCGCGGGGCGCAGAACTGGAAGTCAGCGTTTCTGCCGGGAGCGTATCAGGGGACGCATATCGACACGCGGGAGACGGAGCTCGACCGGCTGGTGGAGAACGTGCAGAACAAGCTGACGCGGCGGGAGGAGCAGTCGCGGCAGTTGGAGCTGCTGGCGGCGATGAACCGGGAGTATCAGAAGACGCGGGCCGAGGACGAGGCGCTGGAGGCGCGGGTGCAGTCCTTCGAGCTGGCGTTTCGGATGCAGATGGAGGCCGAGGATGTTTTCGATCTGGCGAAAGAGCCGGCGCATGTGCGGGAGATGTACGGGGACACGCTGCACGGGCGGCAGATGCTGATGGCGCGGCGGTTATTGGAGAAGGGCGTGCGGGTGGTGCAGGTGTGGCACGGGGCGGGGCAGCCGTGGGATACGCACGACGACGTGGCGAAGCGGGTGGGGCAGTTGGGGCGGGAGTCGGACCAGCCGATCGCGGCGTTCTTGACGGATTTGAAGCAGCGGGGGATGTTTGAAGACACGCTGGTGATCTGGGGCGGGGAGTTCGGACGGACGCCGGTGGTGGAGCTGCCGGCGTTTGGATCGAACGCGGGGACGGCGGGGCGGGACCACAACTCGTACGGGTTTTCGGTGTGGCTGGCGGGGGGCGGCGTGAAGGGCGGGACGGCGTACGGGGCCACCGATGAGT
>CAYMTH010000443.1:0-4892 GCA_964393235.1 uncultured Solibacteraceae bacterium
TTGTTGTAGTAGGGCGTCACCGACAGCAAACCGTCGGCGCCCATCGCCTCCAGCTCCTTCGCCAGCGAGCAGACCTCGGCCGTGCTGTAGCCGCCGCAGCCGGCCATCACCGGCACCTTGCCCTTGGCCTCTTCGAGCGTGATCTCCACTACCCGCAGGTGCTCGGCGTGCTCCAGCGTCGGGCTCTCGCCCGTCGTCCCGCACGGCACCAGGAAGTGGATTCCCTCCGCGATCTGCCGGCGCACCAGCGCCCGCAGCGTCTGTTCGTCCAGCCTTCCGTCACTCGTAAACGGCGTCACTAGCGCCGTGCCGCATCCTTGAAACATGTGCCACCTCCTCTAGAACAGCGTCTCGCTGAACTCGTAGAAACCTTTTTTGCCAACCACCCACTTCGCCGCCTGCAGCGCCCCGCGCGCGAACCCTTCGCGGCTCCGCGCCGTATGCCGCAGCGTAATCGTATCGGCCGCGCTGTCGAAGCCGATCTCGTGCGTCCCCGGCACGCGCCCCGCGCGGTTCGACGCCACGTCGATGCCCCGCCCGTAGCCGGCCTTCTTCATCTCGTCCACCAGCTTCAGCAGCGTCCCGCTCGGCGCGTCTTTCTTCTCATCGTGGTGAATCTCCCACGCATACGCGCCGTACTCCGCCTGCCCCGCCAGCAGCTTCGCCGCCTCGGCCACCAGACGGAAAAACACGTTCACGCCGACAGAATAGTTCGGGCTCCACACCGCCGCCGAACCGCCCGCCTCCACGGCCGCTTTCACTTTCTCGATCTCGCCCAGCCAGCCCGTCGTCCCGATCACCACCGGTACGCCGATCCCGGCCAGCGCCGTCGCGTTCGCCACCGCCGCCTCCGGCGTCGAAAACTCGATCGCCGCGTCGACGCCCGCGAACCGCTCCCGCGTGATCCCCGCCCCGTTGACGTTGTCCGCCACGTCGAGAATCACCGCGACCTCGAATCCGTATTCCGGGGCCAGCTTCTCCAGCATCTTCCCCATCTTGCCGTAGCCAATCAGAGCGAGTTTCATGCCTCAAACACCTTTTCGTCGAGCGACGTGAAAAATTCCTTGTGCAGCGCCTCGACGGCCGCGCGCAGATCCGCGTCCGCCACCACCAGGCTCAAATTCAGCAGCGAGGCCCCCTGCGCGATCATCCGCACGTTGACCTCTTTCACCGCCCCGAACACCCGCGCCGCCAGCCCCGGCGTCTCGCGGATATTGTCGCCCACCAGGCAGATCAGCGACTGGCTCTCGTCCACCGAAACCTCGGCGATCTTCCGCAGCTCTTCGCAGATCTCGCCCAGATGCGCCGTGTTATCGATCGTGAGCGACACGCTCACCTCCGACGTCGTGACCATATCCACCGGCGTCTGATACTTATCGAAAACGTCGAAGATGCGCTTCAAAAACCCGTGCGCCATCAGCATCCGCAGGCTCTGGATGTTCACCGTTACGATGTTCCGCTTGCACGCGATCGACTTCACCGCGTTCCAGCACCGCACCCGCTCGGCCACGATCCGCGTCCCTTCCGACTCCGGATTCCGCGAGTTCAGAATCAGCACCGGAATGTTCTTCTCCATCGCCGGCACCACCGTCGCCGGATGCAGCACCTTCGCCCCGAAATACGCCAGCTCCGCCGCCTCGGCAAACGAGATCAGCTTCACCCGGTGCCCGCCCGGCAGAATGCGCGGATCGCACGTCAGCATGCCGTCGACGTCGGTCCAGATCTGAATCTCCTCCGCGCCGATGCCCGCACCCACGATCGAGGCCGAGAAGTCGGAACCGCCACGCCCGAGCGTCGTCGTGAACCCGTCCTGCGTCGACCCGATGAAGCCGCCCATCACGACGACCTTCCCCGCCTGCGCCAGCGGCCGCACCCGCTCGTCCAGCTTCGCGTACGAGCGCGAATACAACGGCGCCGCCTGCGTGTGCCTCCGGTCGGTGATGATCACCTCCCGCGCGTCCACGTGCACACCGTCCATGCCGAAATGCCGGAACGCCGCCGCCACGATCCGCGACGACAGCCGCTCGCCGTAGCTCGAAACCAAATCGACGTACTGCGGCGGGAACTCGCCCAGCCCGGCCAGTTCATCCAGGAACGCCGACAGCTCGTGAAAGTGCGCCTCGACGAAGCTCGACAGGTCCGCCCAGTCGGAGGCGTCGCACACCGGCCGCGCCTCTTCGAGCGTGTACGTGGCCAGCTCTTCCAGCAGCCGCGACGCTTCGTCCCGCTCGCCCTTGTACGCCTTCTCCGCAATCGCCAGCAGCCGGTTCGTCGTCTTCCCCATCGCGGAAACGACCACCACGGGCTGCCGGTCCAGACGGGCCTTCACGATGCCCGCCACGCGCTCAATCGCGGCCGCCGACTCCACCGACGTGCCGCCAAACTTCATTACGATCATGCTCTTCCTTCTTCTTCCAACAACCGCCGCACCAGCTGCGCGTACTGCGCGGACGCCTGCAGCAGTTCCGCCTTCGGCACCCGTTCCTGGCTCGTATGCGCCACGTGGATCGTCCCCGGCCCCAGCAGCAGCGGCTTGCCCCACGCCCCGCCGAACGCCGGGATATCCGTGGTGTACTTCATAACATCGGTTTCGAAACCCGGAATCGATTCCATCAGAATCGCCGGAATGCAAAGCAGTTCCTTGGCCTCCACCAGCCCCGCGCACGCCGCCTCGACGGCCGCGCGCACCGGCGCCGGATCGTCCACCAGCCGGATCAGCAGCTCGGCCTTCGCGTGGTCGGAGACCACGTTCGGCGCCCGCCCGCCCGTGATCGTGCCGATGTTCAGCGTCGACGGCCCCAGCACCGGATGCACCGGCCAGTCGATCTTCCGCACCCGCTCCAGCGCGTCCAGCAGCTTCTCGATCGCCGATTCCCCCAGCTCCGGATACGCCGAATGCGCCATCCGTCCCGAGGCGATCAGCTCATACCGCAGCGCGCCCTTCGACCCCAGCGCCAGCTTGCACGACGTCGGCTCCCCGTTGATCAGGTACTTCGACCCGCGCGGCTGCTTCGCCATGAAATACGCGCCCGCCGAGTTCCGCTCCTCGCCCACCACGAACAGCAGCGCGAACCCGCGCCGGCCCTCGGCCAGCAGGGCCTCGGCCGCCTTGATCATGCACGCGATGATGCCCTTCACGTCGCACGCGCCGCGGCCGTGCACGAACTCGTCGTCCTCGGACGAAGCGAAGAACGGCGGCACCGTATCGAGATGCGTCGACAGCGTCACCACCGGTTCCCCGAACAGCGCCAGCACGTTGTTCCGGTTCGGTTCCACTTCAATCTTCTCCACCGTCCCGCCGTACTGCTCGGCGAGCGGGAGAAGATATTCGTAGACCCAATCGCCGACGGCTTTCTCATTGCCGGTGATCGATTCGATGTCGATAAGGGTGCGGGTGAGGGCGAAAACGTCCATACTCTCCATCCTCCGATAGAAGCGTTCCGGGAGAGTAGACGGGTGGTGTGCCCGCTGTCTCCGTAGCGCCCCATCCGGCCTGAACGGCAGCGTATGCGCTACCCGTCCGGATGACAGTGAGCCGGTCTTATCCGCACTCCCCAACCGCCCGTCCCGCCGCCGGAACTTGCGATTTCGGCGAAGCTACCCTCTTCGATTCCAGCCTTCCGCGCGGCGGATACTGCGGCTGTTCTACCGGTGGCCTTCGCTCCTCTACCGAGTTTCCTTTCAGGGTAACGAAGGCCCCTCCGGCCCGTCAACCGTTCGGCAGTTCGAGTTTCGCCAGTTTCTCGCGCAAATCGCGCTTCTGCTCCGCCGTCAGGTTCGCCCGCGGCGCCCGGCAGTACCCGCAGTCGATCCCCTGCGCGGCCATCATCTCCTTCGTCGCCGCGTGCGCCGGATACTGCAGCCCCAGCTCGATCACGGCGTTCACCTTGCTCTGCAGCGCCCGCGCCTCGTCCCACTTCCCTTCCCCGGCCAGCCGGTGAATCCCCACGAACCACTCCGGCACGACGTTGTAGAAGGTTCCAATCCCCCCGTCGGCCCCCATCGAAAGCCCGGCCACGAAGATCTCGTCGAAGCCATTGAAAATCACCGCCCCGGCTCGCTTCAGCTTCCACATCGTGAACAGGTCCGTGCTCGTGAACTTCAGCCCCGCCACGCCCGGAATCGAGTACAGCCGCATCAGGTCGTCGAAGCCCGCCGGCCGCGCCGCGAACCCCGGGAAGAAGTAGATGAACAGCGGCAGCCCCGTCGCCCCCGCGATGGCCGAATAGTACGCGTGCACTTCGTCGATCGAATACGAACCGCCCGGCGGCAGCGACGAAATCGACGTCGCCCCGCACGCCTCGGCGTGCCGCGCCAGTTCCACCGCGTCCGCCGTCGACGCCGCGCCGATGTGCGCCATCACGTTCTTGCCCGCCGGCGACGCCTTCACCGCCGTCTCCACCACCAGCTTCCGCTGCGCCACCGGCTGCTGCAGCCCTTCGCCCGTCTGCCCGCAGACGTAGATCCCGTCCACGCCGCCCGCGTAAACCCGCGCGCACAGCTTTTCCATCGCGTCCGGAAGAAACCGCCCCTCCGCATCCATCGGGGTCAAAATCGCGGGCAGCACCCCGCCCGTAACAGTCGAAGCCATATCGTGTCAGCATATCAGGATGGACCGCCGGATCTTTCTCGCTTCGAGCCTCGCCGCAACCCTTTCCGCGCAGGAGTTCGCGCCCATCGTCGTCGACCGCGAACCCGGCCAGTACCTCGGCCACCCGACCACCGTTCTGCTCGAAGACGGCCGCACCATTCTCTGCGTCTACCCCAAAGGACACGGCAAAGGACCCATCCAGTACAAGCGCTCCACCGACGGCGGCCTGACGTGGTCCGCGCGCCTCCCCACCCCCGCCAGTTGGGCCACCTCGAAAGAGACCCCCACCATCCATCGCGTC
>CAYMTH010000444.1:0-4864 GCA_964393235.1 uncultured Solibacteraceae bacterium
CCCTGCACGTCGTCGCCGTAGCGGTCGCGGACGAACTGCGGCTCCCGGGTCACGTCGAACGCCTCCGCGGCCTCGGCCTGCATCCGCCAGGCGAGTTCGAGCGAGGCCAGCCGTGCCTCGAGCTGCGGGTCCTCCGGCCGGGCGGCGAGATGCCGGCGGTCGAGCGCGGCGGTGAGGGCCACCAGACGCGACTGGGCGTCACGGTCGAGCCAGGGATGGCGGACGTTCTCCACGAGCTCGTCCACGCGCTGCTTCGCGGTGTCGACGTAGGTGCCCTGGTAGGCACCGGGCAGGAAGGCGTTGCGCCAGTTCTCCGTCCCCTTGATCGGATAGCCGCCGGGGCACATGGCGACGAACCCGGGGAGGTTCTGGTTCTCGGTGCCCAATCCGTACGTCACCCAGGCGCCCGCCGCCGGGCGGACGAGCCGGGCGTCGCCGCAGTTCATCAGCATCAGCGACGGCTCGTGGTTGGGGACGTCGGCGTGCATCGAACGCACGACGAGCAGCCGGTCGGCGTGGCGGGCGACGGAGGGGAAGAGGTCGCTGATCTCGAGCCCGCTGTCGCCGTGACGACGGAAGGGGAACGGCGAGGGGAGTGCGGCCCCGGTGCGGCGCTCGGTGGGAAGGGTGCCGGGCACCTCCTTCCCGGCGTACTTCTCGAGCGCGGGCTTGGGGTCGAACATGTCGATCGACGACGGGGCGCCGACCATGAACAGGAAGATGACGCGCTTGGCCTTCGGGGCGAAGTGCGGCGGCTTGGCGGCCAGCGGGCTGACCGCGGCGTTGAGGTCGCGCTGCAGCAGCCATTCGGCGGCTATCGCGCCGAGGCCGGATTTCAGGACGTTGCGGCGATTAGGGGATGTAGACGAACTCATGGCGGTTCAGCATGGCCTTACAGAAGTCTTCGAGCGGCAGGCGTTTGTCGACCAGGAACTGGCGCGCCAGCCGGGTTTCCTCCGGGCGCGGATCGCGCTGGAGCGTGAGCGAGTAGGCCGTGCGAACCTGGCAATCGGCATCCTTCGCGCAGGATTCGGAGACGCGGGCGGCGAGCGCCTGCGACTGTTCCTGCATGAAGTCGGAGTTGAGCAGCGTGAGCGCCTGCAGCGCGTGCGTCGAGACCGGCCGGATGGGGCAGGAGCTGATGGCGTCGGGCTGGTCGAAGTTGGTCAGCATCGGCAGCCGGACGGTGCGCTTGTTGAGCAGGTAGATCGATTTGCGGTAGATCTCGGAGCGGTCTTTCGGAAGCGGCCAGAGGTTGTCGGGCTCGGCTTCGGTGAAGATGATGTCGTAGATCTCGGGCTCGATGGGGGTCTTGATGGGCGGACCGAAGGGCTTGGCGTTGAGCTTGCCGGAGGCCAGCAGGACGGCGTCGCGGAGGGTTTCGCCCTCGACGCGGCGCTGGTTCATGCGCCAGTAGAACTTGTTGTCGCCGTCGACGGCGGCCTTGGCCGCGTCGATCGTGGCCGACTGGCGATAGGTCTTCGAGGTGAGTATCAGCCGGTCGAGGTGGCGGATGTTCCAGCCCGAGGAGACGAACTCGGCGGCGAGCCAGTCGAGCAGCGGGCGGTTAGTGGGGCGGCCGCCGAGCTGGCCGAAATCGTTCGGCGTGGGGACGATGCCGGTGCCCATGCGGAACTGCCAGATGCGGTTCGCCATGACGCGGGCGGTGAGCGGGTGTTCCGGGTCGGCGAGCCATTTGGCGAATGCGGCGCGGCGGCCGGCGGGGCCCTTCGGGGCCTCGATGGCGCCGAACACGGAGAGGAACGCGGGTTCGACCGGGTCGAGCTTGTGCGAAGGTTCGCCGAGCTTGAGGATGTGCGTCTGCGGCGCCTTGTCCATGTTGGCGACGGCGAAGGCGGCGGCGGGCGGTTCGGGCTCGTCGAGGTTGATGGCGTGCATCTGCCGGCGGAGCTCGGCTCGGCGCGCCTTCGGCTCGGCGGGGATGGCGTTGACGACCTCGTCCCAGGAGACGCCGATCTGCTTGGAGGCTTCCTTGAACAGGACTTCCTGTTCGGGCGTGCGCTTGTCCTTGGCGATGTCGAGGACGGCGAGGTGGGCCGGGGAGAGGAGCTTCTTCTTGGCTTCGCGGAGCTGCTCGCGGACCGGCTTCTCGATGGCGGCGATCTCGTCCTGGATCGGCTTCAGCCGGGCCTCGTGGGCCTTCTTGGCGGCCTCGTAGGCGGCCTTGGCGTCGGCGGGGGCGATCTCGATTTCCTTCAGATCCGTGGCGGCCATGATGGCCTGGATGCGGTAGTGGTCAGCCTGCGTGATCGGGTCGAACTTGTGGTTGTGGCAGCGGGCGCAGCCGACGGTGAGGCCGAGGAAAGTGTTCGAGACGCCGAGGGTCATCTCGAGCAGGACCTCCTGGCGGTTGACCTCGGGGTCGGTGTTGCCGCGGACGACGTGGCGGGGGCCGGCGCGAAGGAAGCCGGTGGCGACGAGCGCGTCGGGGTCGCCGGGGAAGAGTTCGTCGCCGGCGATCTGTTCGAGCAGGAAGCGGTCGTAGGGCTTATTGGCCTGGAAGGACTTGATGACGTAATCGCGGTAGCGCCAGGCCTGCGGGCGTTCGGCGTCGAGCTCGTAGCCGTTGGTGTCGGCGTAGCGGACGACGTCGAGCCACTTGAGGGCCCAGCGTTCGCCGTAGGCGGGTGAGGCGAGGAGCCGGTCGATGAGCTTTTCGTAGGCGTCGGGGGCGGAGTCCTTGAGGAACGCGTCGACCTCGGCGCGCGAGGGGGGAAGGCCGGTGACGTCGAGCGTGGCGCGGCGGATTAGAGTGCGCTTGTCGGCCTCGTGGGAGGGGGCGAGTTTGCGGGCTTTGAGGCCTTCGGCGATGAAGGCATCGATCGGGTTCGCGGCGGCGCCGGGGACGGGCGGGCGGACGACTTTCTGGAAGGCCCAATAGGAGCGGCGGTTGCCGATGAAGGCTTCTTCGCGCGGGTCGATGGGGGCGGCATTGGCCAGGAGCGCCGCGCACAGCAAGATGGCCACGAAGTTCCGCATTGCTTTATCTTAACGCCGCCCGGGCGCTCTCAAAGACCGCCGTGAGCATGGCTTGGGTGAGGCGGCCGGTCTGGGTGTTCTGCTGGCTCGGGTGGTAGGAGCAGATGAGCGCCGGTTGGCCCGGGAAGACGGCGCCGTGGGCGAAGGGGAAGTCGGCCTTGCGGGCGCCGCGGATGGAGAGATACGTGTCGCAGGCGATGCGGCCGAGGACGACGACGGCCTGGACGTTCTTGAGCAGGCGGAGCTCCTGTTCGAGGAAGGGGCGGCAGGCGGCGATTTCGTCGGGAGAGGGCTTGTTGTCGGGCGGGGCGCAGTGGACGGGGCAGGTGATCCAGGCGTCGCGGAGCTGGAGGCCGTCGTCGCGGTGGGTGGAGGTGGGCTGGTTGGCGAAGCCGGCGTTGAAGAGGGCCTGGTAGAGGAAATCGCCGGAGCGGTCGCCGGTGAAGATGCGGCCGGTGCGGTTGGCGCCGTGGGCGCCGGGGGCGAGGCCGACGATGAGGAGGCGGGCGGCGGGGTCGCCGAAGGAGGGGACGGGGCGGCCCCAGTAGGTCTCGTCGCGGTAGGCGCGGCGTTTGGTTTCGGCGATGTGGCGGCAGTGTTCGCGGAGGCGGGGGCAGCGGTCGCAGTCGACGATCTGTTTCTGGAGAACTTGCAGGCGCACAGGTTCCAGAGTACGATGCGGGCATGACGAGACGGACAGCAGTGGCGGCGGCAGCGGCGGCGACGGTGGCGAGCGGGGCGACGGCGAGGCCCGCGGTGTTGGGCGGCGAACCGGTGCGGAAGGCGGCGTTCCCGGGGTGGCCGGTATGGGCGAAGAACGACGAAGATGCGTGGCTGGGGGTGCTGCGGAGCGGGAAGTGGTACCGGGGGAACGGGAAGGCGGTGGACGCGTTCGAGGCGAAGTTCGCGGCGGCGCTGGGGGCGAAGCATTGCCTGGCGGTGGCGAACGGGACGTCGGCGCTGATGACGGCGTTGCACGGGCTGGACGTGCAGCCGGGGGACGAGGTGATCGTGCCGCCGTACACGTTCATCGCGACGGTGAACGCGGTGCTGTCGAAGTCGGCGCTGCCGGTGTTTGTGGACACCGATCCGCGGACCTTCCAGATGGACTGGCGGAAGGTGGAGGCGGCGGTGACGGAGCGGACGGTGGCGGTGATTCCGGTGCACATCGCGGGGGCGCCGCCGCATCTGGACCGGATTATTGAGATTGGCCGGAAGCGGGGGCTGAAGGTGCTGGAGGACGCGGCGCAGGCGCATCTGGGCGAGTGGCGCGGGAAGAAGCTGGGGACGCTGGCCGACTGCGGGACGTTCAGTTTTCAGGCGTCGAAGAACCTGAACTCGGGCGAGGGCGGGGCGGTGGTGTCGGCGGACGGGGCGTTCATCGAGCGGTGCTACGCGTACCACACGAACAGCAGCCCGCGGCGGGGGACGAGTCCGGCGCCGCACATGGGGGCGAACCTGCGGCTGACCGAGTTCCAGGCGACGCTGCTGATGACGCAGATGGAGCGGCTGGAGGCGCAGGCGAAGCGGCGGGACGAGAACGCGGCGTACCTGACGAAGCTGCTGGGGGAGATCCCGGGGATCACGCCGGCGGCGCTGGAGGAGGGTTGCACGCGGAGCGCGTGGCACCTGTACATGTTCCGGTACGACGCGGGGCAGTTCGCGGGGTTGCCGCGGGAGCGGTTCTTGAAGGCGCTGGCGGCCGAGGGGGTGCCGTGTTCGAGCGGGTACGGGCCGTTGAACAAGCAGCCGTTTTTGGAGACGGTGCTCGGGGGGCGGGGGTACCAGCGACTTTACGGGGCCGAGCGGCTGCGGCGGTGGCGGGAGCAGAACGTCTGCGCGGCGAACGACCGGCTGTGCCAGG
>CAYMTH010000445.1:0-4861 GCA_964393235.1 uncultured Solibacteraceae bacterium
GGCCGGGCCTTCGGCGTCGGCGGCCATGCGCTTCCAGAGATTGTGGAGGCGGGCGTCGCAGATGGATTTGAGGCGGGCTTCGTCGGCGGGGAGGCGGCCGGTTTTGAGGGCTTCGAGATCAAGCCATTCGAGGGCCTCGACGGCGAGTTCGCTGGGGAGCCAGACGTGGCCGCCGGGGAAGAAGGCGACGTGGTGGGGCGAGGTGAGCGCCTTGTCGAGCGAGCGCATTTCGAGCCAGTTGAAATCCTCGTTACCGGCGGTGCCATAGACGACGAAGGGGAGGGATTTACGGGGTTTGGAATCGGGGTAGCCGGCGGAGGAGGCAACGACACCGGCGATGACCTGCGGCGAGCCGAGGGCGAGGCCCATGGCGACGCGGGCGCCGCCGGACATGCCGGCGGTGTAGATGCGCTTTTCGTCGATGGCGAAGCGGCTGGTGACGTCGACGGCCATGGCGCGGGCGGCGTTCATGCTGCCGGCCCAGGAGCCGTTGCGCGAGTTGTTGGAGGCGGCGACGATGTAGCCGTAGGTCTCGGCGGCGACCTGATACTGCTCGACGGCGCGGCGGCCGCGGGCGCCGGGATCGAAGGCGAAGATGACGGGCCAGGGGCGGCTGGCGTTGTACTTCGCGGGCAGGTAGAGTGCGTAGCGCTGCTCGGGATCGGCGGCGGTGGGGACGTCGTCGATGATCTGGCCGGGCGGGAGCGCGAGGGCAAAGAGCAGGAACAGCGCGGGCATTTCCCGCTATTAGAGCATGGGCGCTACCGCCTGACGGTGAGCACGAAGCCGGGGGGCGAGGGGACGCCGGAGGTTTGGATGAGCACCGGGTGGTCGCCGTCGGGGAGCGATTCGGGCACGGCGACGTTGACCTGATAGAGGCGCGCGTAGGGCGGGATGAGGCCGGCGAAGGCGACCGCGGCGGGCTGACCGCCGATGGTGACGTTGACCGGATTGACGACGGGGGAGACCTCGGCGGTGACGCGGCCCGCGGGGACGGCGGGGGACGTGGGGCCGAGGCCGGTGGCGTAGAGCGCGACGGTCTCGCCGGGTTTCGCCGTCAGCGGGAAGACGAAGAGCGCGGGAGAGACGGTTTGCAGCGTGGCGGTGGCGGCGGCGCTGGTGGCGCCGTTGTTGGTGACGCGGACCTCGACGGGGCCGATGGCGGCATCGTCGGGCGCGATGGCGTTGATTTGCGACGGGCTGACGTAGGCGATGGCGGCGGGCCGGCCATTGACGGTGACGGAGACGCCGTCGAGCGCGGTGGGGAGGGCGCCCGCGGCGAGTTCGGCGGCGGACCAGGAGCGGGTGGCGTTGGCGAGGTTGTCGCCGGCGATGGTGATCCAGGAGTTGGCGGCGATGCAGGGCTGGAAGCTGGCCGCGTTGACGACGCCGCCGGAGCGGACGGCGGGGGCGTTGGCGGCTTGCGGAGTGACGGCGAGGGAGGTTGTGTAGACGTGGTCACCGGCGGAGCGGCCGTCGGCGTTAGCGGCGAGGCCGGCGGCGTAGAGGGTGATGGTGGCGGCGGCGTTGGCGGGCGGGGTCCAATCGATCTGCTAGGTGGAAGTGGCCGTGCCGGCCGAGGTCTGGTTGGCGTAGCCGGAGCTGATGCGGACGTTGGAGTCGACGGCGGCGAGGGTGCCTGAAGTGGCGGTGAGCTGGAAGCCGTAGCGGCGGAGGGAGGGGTCGGCGACGGTGACGGTGAGGCGCTGTTTTTGCCCGGGGGTGTAGGTGAGGGGGGTGGCGATGGTGACCGAGCCGCCGGCGGGATTGAGCGTGGTTCCGGAGTGGCAGCGGAGGCAGGTCTGTTCGCCGGGCGCGCCGGTGAGGCGGGTGCCGGCGCCTCCGGCATCGGCGAGCAAGGGAAGGGAAAAGAGCAGCGCGGCAGCGGCGGCGTTTCGCATGGAGAACGGGCCCTCCTGATTCGACGATACGCCGGTGGGCGCGGGATTACGAGTAAAGAAGGGTTAACTGGAGAGGGCGTCCATGGCGCGGCGGTACTTTTCGAGGCGGGCCTGGTCGCGCGGGGTGACCTCGGGGAGGCGGGAGAGGTCGGAGTTGTCGGCGAGGTCGGCGAGCGTGACGCGGCGGCCGATGGGGTGGAGCCGGGCGCGGGGAACGAAGTCTTCGTAGGTCTCGCCGTCGCGGCGAACGAAGTCGTGTAAGTCTTCGCCGTCGCGGCGGCTGTCGGCGACGACGGCCTCGACGACGGGTTCGGGGAAGCCTTCGGCGCGGAGTTGATCGAGGGTCCAGCCGCAGTCCTCCACCATGTCGTGCATGACGGCGGCCATGCGCTCTTCGTTGGTTTCGCAGCGGAGCATGACGCGCAGGACGTGGAGGACATAGGGGGCCCCGGCTTTGTCGGTCTGGCCGGCGTGAGCGGTGGCGGCGAGGGCAATGGCGCGTTCGAGGGTGCTCATTCACCAATTTTAGCGGGCGCGACGACAGCGGCGACGGCCATGTGCGCGGTGACGTTCGACGCCGTCTTGAACATGTCGGGCACGGCGTCGGCGGCGACGAGGAGGCCGAGGCCTTCCGGCGGCAGGCCGAGCTGCTGATAGAGCGGCAGGGCGACCAGCAGGGCGCTCGATGGAATGCCGGGGGCGCTGTAGGTGAGCAGGACGGAAGTGACGACCATGAGAGTGGTCTGCACGGCGGTGAGTTCGATGTTGTAGAGCCAGGCGACGAAGACGGCGCCGGCGACCTGCGCGACGGTGGCGGTGTAGCGGAAGACGGAGGCGGCGAGCGGCAGGACGAAGCCGGTGACGGCGGGACCCTGGCCGAGCGATTCGGCGGCGGCGACCTCGGCCGGGAGCGCGGCCATCGACGAGCGGGAGCCGAAGGCGAGCGCCTGCACGGGAGCGACGGCGCGAACCCAGGCGCGGAACGGCACGCGGCCGCGGACGAGCACGGCGGCGTAGAGCGCGAGGGTCACAACGACAACGAGACCGCAGATGGCGAGGATGTACCAGCCGAAGATGCCGGTGACGCCGGCGCCGAGGCGGGCGACGAGGACCATGGAGAGGATGGCCACGCCGGCAGGGGCGAGCTTGAGCATCCAGGCGACGATGGTGAGCATGGCGTCGTTGACGGCGGCGACGGCGTCGAGCAGGGCCTGGCGCTTCACGGGGTCGACGCGGCGCAGGGCGGCGCCGAACAGGAGGCTGAAGAGGATGAGCGCGAGCAGCTTGCCTTCGACGGCCGCCTGCAGGACGTTGGCGGGCAGCAGGCCGGCGATCCATTCACCGAAGCCGGGGATGGCGCCGGGCGCCTGGACGCCGGTGGGCGCGGCGGTGGCCGGGAACCATCGCAGGACGACGGGCATGACGGCGGCGGAGAAGCCGGCGGCGAACAGGAGCAGGCCGGTGAACCAGGCGAAGGCGTGCAGGCCGAGGCGTCCGAGGGCGCGGGCGTCGAGGTTCGTGTTGAGCCCGAGGATCAACTGGGCCATGACGATGGGGACGACCGTCATGCGCACGCCGTTGAACCAGAGCAGGCCGAGGGGCTCCGGGGCGCGGGCGATATCGCCCGGCAATACGAGGCCCGCGGCCATTCCGAGGCCGAGGCCGGCGAGCATTGCCGTCGATGCGTGCATTTGGGAATTCTATACGACGAGGCGCGCGTCGCCCTCGCGGCGCGTGAGGCGTTCGCGGTCGAAGTACTCGAGCAGCGGGATGGCGTATTTGCGGGAGCAGCCGGTCCAGTCCTTGAACTCGCCGACGGCGAAGCGCTCGCCTTTGTGGGCGGCGAGGAGGGTCTTCAACTGGTCGATGGCGGTGTGGTGGAAGACGAGGTCCGGGGTGACGCGGATGAGCACCTTCTCCTTGAGGAGCGTGGCGAGGAGGATGGCGGCGCGGGTGGCGTCGACGCCGGCGGCGGCGAGGACTTCGCGCTGCGAGGGCACGGCGAGGCCGCCCTGGCGGAAGGCCGATTCTATTTTGGCGCGGGCGTCCTGCTCGTCCTGCTGGAGTTGGACGCGGTGGGTGGCCAGGCGAACGGTGTCGCCCTGCGCGGCGAGCTTTTTGTTGCGGGTGAGGAGGGCGTCGAAGAGGGCGGGCGGGGCGCCGGGCACAACCTTCGTGCGCAGCTCTTCGCGGGGCATGCCGGGGAGCAGGGGATTGGCCTTGTGGTAGGCGGCGAGAACCTTTTCCAGCTCGGGCTGGCGGGCTTCGAGCCAGGCCGGATCGACGCACCATTCGCCGATCTCGACGCCGGCGGTGACGGGTTCGCCGAGGCGGGCGAGGAGGTCGGGTTTGGTGAGGCCGTGGGCGGATTCGCGGATGAGGAGAGCGGCGCGGTCGGGGATGGAGAGCGGCGCGAGGCGGGCGGCGCGGGACTTGCGGGGTGGGTCGATTTCGACGACCTCGCCGCCGCCGATGGTGACGACGGGGGAGAAGCGGCGCACGATGAAACGGTCGCCGGGGAGGAGGAGCAGGGGTTCGCGGAGGCGGATGCGGGCGAAGCCGTCGCCGAGCGGGCGGACGGAGCCGACGACCTCGGCGGTGCCGGCGTGGAAGTGGATGGGGGTGCGGCCGTGGAGGGGTTTGACGCCGGGGAGGAGGTTCAGTTTGCAGTCGATGACGGAGACGGGGCGGAGGGTGTTGGGCGCGGTGAGGACCATGCCGCGGGCGAGGTCGGTGTGTTCGATGCCGGCGAGGTTGACGGCGGTGCGCTGGCCGGCGTGGGCGGCCTTGGCGGGCTTGCCGTGGACCTGGACGCCGCGGACACGGAGACGGCGGCCGAGGGGCTGAACTTCGACCTCCTGTTCGGGCTGGATGGCGCCGGCGGAGAGGGTGCCGGTGACGACGGCGCCGAAGCCTTTCATGGCGAAGGCGCGGTCGATCGGTAGGCGGAGCGGCTGGCG
>CAYMTH010000446.1:0-4183 GCA_964393235.1 uncultured Solibacteraceae bacterium
GCGGTCGAGCGTGGCGGCGATCTGGTTGTAGGCGCCTTTCATGTCGAAGGCGGCCTCAAGCGGCTCGCGGGCCATCCAGAGGATGCAGTAGGTTTTGAAGTCGGGGACGATGGAGCCGGGCGCGATCTGGTAGATGAACTCGGGCGTGGAGACGATGCCGACGACTTCGAGGCGGAGGCGGCGGCCGTTGATGGTGGCGGTGAGGGGGAAGCCGGGTTTCAGCTTGTGGGCTTTGGCGAAGCCATCGGTGACGACGGCTTCGTGGTCGCGGCCGGGTTCGGGCAGGCGGCCGGAGTGGATGTGGAGCTCGTTGAAGCGGACCGGGAGGTTGACGATCTGGCCGGTGACGGGCTGGCCGTAGCCGGCGAGTTCGAGGTTGGCGGCGGCGGAGACGCGGCCTTCGACGGCGGCGACGCCGGGGATGGCGGCGATGCGGGCGGCGACGCTTTCCGGGGCGCGGCGCATGCCGGCGAAGACGTCGGGGAAGCGGAACTCGCGGTAGACGGCGGCCTGCGTGGAGACCAGCGACTCATGCGTGGAGGCCGACATGACATAGGTGGCGATGCCGCCGGCGAGCACGCAGGCGATGGCGAGCACCTGCCCCCGGATCTCCCACAGGTCGCGAAACAGTTTGTGGTCGAGGGCGCGCATGGGCTACCAGTGCAGTTCCCGCGGGTTTTTGCGGTGGGGGTTGATGTCGATTTGCGAGACGTGGCCGTTGCTCATGTGGACGACGCGGTCGGCCATGCCGGCGATGTCGGCGTTGTGGGTGATGACGGCGGTGGCGGCCTTCAGTTCGCGGTTGACGCGGTCGATGGCTTCGAGGACGACGATGCCGGTTTCGGAATCGAGCGCGCCGGTGGGTTCGTCGCACAGCAGCACGCTGGGGCGTTTGGCGATGGCGCGGGCGATGGCGACGCGCTGCTGCTGGCCGCCGGAGAGCTGGGAAGGGTAATGGTGCAGGCGGTCGGCGAGGCCGACGAGTTCGAGCGCCTCTTCGGGCTTCATGGGGTGGTCGGTTGTAGCACTGGAAAACGAACCCGACGTGGGAGCGGCGGTACTGGGTCAACTCGCGTTCGGTGGCGCGGGTGATGTCGAAGTTGCGGTAGAGGACGGTGCCGCCGGTGGCGCGGTCGAGCCCGCCGAGGATGTTGAGGATCGTCGACTTCCCGGAGCCGGAGGGCCCGAGCATGACCATCATTTCGCCGGCGAAGAGGTCGAGATCGACGCCGCGCAGGGCGTGGACCTGCACCTCGCCCATATCGTAGATCTTGGTGACGCCGCGGGCGGAGAAGACGACGTCGCTCATGGGGCCGCCTTTTCGAGGGCCGCCGAATGGGCGTCGGACCAGACGCGCTTGAGGGCGGGGAAGCGGGCGGCCTGTGCGCGGGGGACCAGGAGCAGGCCTCCGGGGCGGAGCGATTCGGGAGCGGCGCCGGGGGCGAGGACGAGGTCGAACGTCTCGCCTTTGGCGGGCGCGGCGGTGACCTGCCAGCCGCGGCCGCGGAGCCAATCGGCGACGGGCGCGTTGCCGGTGACGAGCGCGCGGCCGGGCTTGCGTTTCGCGATGAGGGCGGCGGGGAAGCCGGCCGGTTCGTCGAGCGCGGCGATGACGCGGAGCTGCTGGTCGGCGTCGACGCCGTCGATTCCCTTTTCGAGCAGGTAGGACCGGTAGGCGTCGAGGAGCCCGGGCGCTTTGCGCGCGGCCTCCGGCTGGCGGTCCACCCAGGCCCGGTACTCCTCCAGGATGTAGAGATCGGCCGGGGTTTGGGACATGTTAATTCCAGTACACCACGACTCCGACGTGGGGAATCGCTGTGCTATTCTCCCCCAACAGAGGAGACCCCGTCATGAAGAACTGGTTTACCTGCGCTGTGCTGCTGGCCGGCGCGTTAACTGCCGCTCCGGGCGCCGGAATGGTAGCGAAGAAACTCGAGTTGACCTCGGCCGGGCCGATCGCGTTCGGACCGCCGGGCATCCTGTTTGTAGGCGATTCGGCGGGGGCGTCGCTGGTCGCGATCGACACGGGCGACAAGAAGGCGGCCAAGGCGCCGGCGCAGATCGAACTGCGCGGCATCAACCAGAAGATCGCGGCGGCGCTGGGCGCGACGCCGGACCAGATCACGATCGCCGACCTGGCGGTGAACCCGGTGTCGCGGAACATCTACCTCTCGGTGTCGCGCGAGAAGACGCCGGTGCTGTTGAAGCTGGACACGGCGGGCAAGATCAGCGAACTCTCGCTCGACAACATTCCGCACGCCCGCGTGGCGCTGCCGGACGCGCCGGCCGACGTGAAGGATTCGCGCGGGAACTCGAAGCGCATGGAGACGATCACGGACCTGGGCTACGTGGACGGGCGGGTGTTCATCGCCGGGCTGTCGAACGAGGAGTTCGCCTCCAGCCTGCGCTCGATTCCGTACCCGTTCCAGGCGGCGAACAAGGGCGCGAGCATCGAGATCTTCCACGGCGCGCACGGCCGCTTTGAGACCAACGCCCCGGTGCGCACGTTCACGTCCTATACGGTGGCGAACAAGCCGCACCTGCTGGCCGCCTACACCTGCACGCCGCTGGTGACGATTCCGCTGTCGGAACTGACGCCGGGCAACAAGGTGAAGGGCCGCCCGATCGCCGAACTCGGCAACCGGAACCGGCCGCTCGACATGATCGTGTACAAGAAGGACGGCAAGGACTACATCCTGATGGCGAACTCGAGCCGCGGGGTGATGAAGCTGCCGGCCGCGAACCTGGAAACGTACGAGCCGATCACGGCGCAGACCGAGAAGAAGGGCGTGCCGTACGAGACGATCGCCGACCTGAAGGGCGTGCAGCAGCTCGACCGGTACGACGACAAGAGCGCGGTGATGCTGATGGTGGACGGCGGGTCGATGGACCTGCGGACCGTGGCGCTGCCGTAGTCGCCGTGCGCGCGTTGCTGTTTTTCCTGGCCGTGAGTGCCCTTGCGGCGGACGTGACGGTCCGCCGCGAAGGCGCGGCATTTCGTGTGGCCGGGGCGGGGCCGGAGGCGCGGATCGCCGTTTATGCGGGCGACGGCGCGGACCTGCCGCCGGTACTCGGCACGCTGGCGCGCGAGGGCGGCGAGATGGTGTTCCGCCCGCGGTTCGTGCTCTCGCCGGCGGTGGACGCGCGGGTGGTGGTGGACGGGCGCGAGTTCCGGTTTCCCGGCGTGCGGCGGGAGCGCGAGCGGACGACCGCCGTCGAGCGCGTGTACCCGTCGGGCCCGCGGATTCCGGCCAATCAGTTGAAGTTCTACATTCAGTTCTCGGCGCCGATGCTGCCGGGCGAGGCGTGGGAGCACGTGCGGCTGCTCGACGCGGCGGGCAAGCCGGTGGAGTTGGCGTTCCTCGAAATCGATCAGGAGTTGTGGGACCCGGAGCGGCGGCGGCTGACGGTGCTGTTCGACCCGGGGCGGATCAAGCGCGGCGTACTGCCGCGGGACGAAGTGGGCGCCGCGCTGGTGGCCGGGCGGAGCTATACGCTCGAGATCGACGCGGCGTGGCGCGACGCCGAGCGCGTGCCGCTGAAGGCCGGGTTCCGGCACCGGTTCGAGGTAGGGCCCGAGGACCGGTCGGCGATCGACCCCGCGCGGTGGCGCATGGCGCGGCCGGCGCCCGGATCGCTGGAGCCGCTGGTGGTGGACTTCGGCGAGCCGCTCGACGCCGCGTTGGCGCTGCGGTTGATTCGCGTGGCGGGGATCGACGGCCAGGCCGAGCTCGGGGCGGGGGAGCGGGAATGGCGTTTCACGCCGGCGCGTCCGTGGCCGGCGGGGCCGCTGGAACTCGAGGTGGATACGGCGCTGGAGGACCTGGCGGGCAATAAGGTGCACCGGCCTTTCGACGTCGACACGTTCGACCCGATCACGCCGGTGCGGCGCGGCGCCGTCGAGCGCGTGCCGGTGCGTTAGTCGAGTAGGGCGAGCAGCGCCCAGGCCGTGGTGGAGACGTGCTGGGCGTAGCTTTGCGAACCGGGCGGGCGCGTGGTTTCGGGCCAACCGCCTTCGGGCTGCTGGCGCGCGACGAGCCAGGCGCGGGCCTTCTTGACGGCGCCCGGGTCGTGGCCGCGCAGGGCGATCGCGGCCAGCGCGGTATCGAAGACCTGGCTTGGCATGGCGGCATACTCGCCGAAGCCGCCGTCGGGGTTCTGGGTTTGTGCGAGCACGGCGCGG
>CAYMTH010000446.1:4288-4857 GCA_964393235.1 uncultured Solibacteraceae bacterium
AGTAGGTGGCGAGCGTGGTGCCGTAGGTGGCGGGCGAGCCGGAGTCGACGGTCCAGGCGCCGTCGGCGCCGCGGTCCTTTTCGATGAGCGCGGCGGCGTCGCAGACGCTTTCCTTGCGCCCGGAGGCGAGCAGCGCCGCGCCGAACTGGATGCGCGCGAGTTTCTTGTCCGAGACCGCCGGGTCGCCCTTGTTGGTGTCCCAAAGCGCGGGCCGCGTGAGCCAGGCCGTGGTCTCGCGGAGCGCATCGCTGTCGGGGGCGACGCGCGCGGCGTAGAGGGCGCGCGCCCCGTCGCCGTTGTTGTGGCACGAGTAGCAGCCGTTCTCCCCGCGCCAGCGCGGGACTTCGCGCGAGAGGTAGTCGACCGCTCGTTCGACGGGACCGAGCGCCGCCGCCACCAGCAGTGCGGCCCACATGTCTATTTCTTCCGCGCGGTTTTCTTGGTGCGCATGCCCGACTGGTCGGAATCCATGTCCGGCACGTACCACTTGGACGTTTTGCGGGTCTTGGCGGTGGTCTTTTTCGGGGCGGGCGTTCGCTTCGCTTCCACGGCGAAAAGGAATCCGGCGG
>CAYMTH010000447.1:0-355 GCA_964393235.1 uncultured Solibacteraceae bacterium
ACCTTCTGCATCCCCCACGGCGGCGGCGGCCCCGGCGTCGGCCCGGTCGCCGCCGAGTCGCACCTCGCCCCCTTCCTCCCCGGCCACCCGGTAACCAACCCCGGCACCCCCGTCGGGCCCGTCTCGGCGGCCCCCATCGGCTCCGCCTCCATCCTGCCCATCTCGTATATGTACATCCGCATGATGGGCGGCGAAGGCCTGAAAAAGGCCACGCAGGTGGCCATCCTCAACGCCAACTACATCGCCCACAAAATCGACGCGCACTTCCCCGTGCTCTACAAGAACCACAACGGCCGCGTCGCCCATGAGTGCATCGTCGACCCCCGTCCCCTCGAGGACGCCTGCGGCGTCACCG
>CAYMTH010000447.1:365-1607 GCA_964393235.1 uncultured Solibacteraceae bacterium
ACCGTCGAAGACATCGCCAAGCGCTTGATCGACTACGGCTTCCACGCCCCCACCATGTCCTTCCCCGTCGCCGGCACCCTCATGATCGAGCCGACCGAATCGGAATCGAAGTACGAACTCGACCGCTTCATCGACGCTCTCATCTCCATCCGCCACGAGATCGCCGACGTCGAATCCGGCCGCTTCAAAGCCGAGGAGTCCCCCCTCCGCCACGCCCCGCACACCACGCAGGACATCGCCGACGACAACTGGAACCGCCCCTACTCCCGCGCCGAAGGCTGCTTCCCCAACGGCACGGCGAAAGTGGACAAATACTGGCCCGCCGTCTCCCGCATCGATAACGTGTACGGCGACCGCAACCTCGTCTGCATCTGCCCGCCCATCGAAGAGTATGCGCAGGCGTGATTTCCTCCTGACCGCGACAGCGGCGGCGGCCGCGCCCCCGGCGCCGCCGCCCCTCCGCGGTCTCTCACGCCAGAACCTCCTCGAATACCGCGCCAAGAGCGGTGAAATCAAAATCGCCAGATCCGCAAAGGAGTGGCAACTCCGCCGCGCCGAAGCCGTCGCCGGCTTCCTGCAGATCACCGGCCCCCTCCCCGGCTCCGAAAAACGCGTCCCCCTCGACATCAAGATCGACGACGAGCACGACGCCGGCTCCTACCTCCGCCGCGCCATCACCTATCTGTCCGAACCCGGCTGCCGCACCACCGCCTATCTCTGCCTGCCCAAGTCCGCCCTCGCCGGAAAGAAAACAAAGGCGGTGCTCTGCCTCCACCCCACCGACGACAAAATCGGCTACAAGGTCGTGGTCGGGCTCGGCGGCCGGGCCCACCGCCAGTACGCCTCCGAACTCGCCGAACGCGGCTTCGTAACGATCTCCCCCTCCTACGTCCACTTGGCGCAGTATTATCCCGACATCGACAAGCTCGGCTACCAGTCCGGGACCATGAAGGCCATCTGGGACAACATCCGCGCCCTCGATCTCCTCGACTCCCTCCCCTTCGTCGACAAAACATCCTACTCCGCCATCGGCCACTCCCTCGGCGGCCACAACGCGATATACACGGCGGTCCTCGAACCCCGCATCCAGACCATCGTCTCCTCCTGCGGCTTCGATTCGTTCCTCGATTACTACAACGGCAACATCAAAGGCTGGACCCAGCACCGCTACATGCCCCGCCTCACCCCCTTCCTCGGCCGCCCCGCCGCCCTCCCCCTCGCCTTCTACGAACCCATCGCCGC
>CAYMTH010000447.1:1617-3140 GCA_964393235.1 uncultured Solibacteraceae bacterium
GAGCCAGGACTCGAACAGGTCCGCGAGCAGCGCCGGGCGATCGCGGCCGCCGCCGAGCTCTTCGCTGGCCGCCATCGCCGCGGCCCGCCCGAGGTCCAGCTCGCGCGCCTTCCGTGCGAGCGAGCGCTCGTTCACGAGCTCGGCCCGCGTCTTCGTCAACGCCCCCCTCCGCGACGCCAACTTCCGCCACGACTCCGTCGCCCGCATCCGCCAGTCCGCCCTCGAAATCTTCAAACTCTACAACGCCGCCAAACACCTCGAAGTCCACCACCCCGACTCCGACCACGACTTCCCCGACCCCGTCCGCTTCGCCGCCTACGACCGCCTTTCCCGCTAGGTTATAGAATCCTGGATAATTGTCGATAGTATCCTTGTGCCGTCTTTCCGACGACATCAGTGGCGCATCCGACCGTCCGGCCCGCGGCGGCTGCCGGTCCTGTGTCTGATCTCTATCGCACTCGCGCCCGCCCTCCCAGCCATTGACCCCAACGAGAGCCTCGCCGCTCTCTCCGTATCCCATTGGGGCGCCAAAAACGGCATTCCGGAGGAAACCTTCTCCGCCCTGCTCGCCCCGGGCGACGGCTACATCTGGCTCGCCGCCAACCACGGACTCATCCGCTTCGACGGCCACGCCGCCGCCACCTACCTCCTCGGCGATACCTACCGCCCCCAGGGCACCGGCCCCTGCTCCAGCAATACTCTCTCCACGCTCCACTACTCCCGCTCCGGCCAGATCTGGGTCGGCGCCAACGCCGGCTGCCTCTTCCGCCTCGACCGCGACCGCTTCGGCGGTTTCACCAATTTCCGCCTCTCCGCCAGCGAAGCCCCCACGCAGGACCGTGAGATCAACCTGATTCTCAACATCCGCGACAACCCCGCCGGCAACGCCATCGAGGTCGTCCGCCGCTCCGGCGTCTCCACGCTCGCCTCCGACGGCGCCTTCTCCCCCGTCGCCGCCGCCCCCGACGGAGTCCGCCTCGCCATCACCAGCCGCGCCCCCGATGGCACCCTCTGGACCACCGGCAACAACGGCCACCTCTACCGCCTCACCGCGAACTCCGATTGGGAGTCCTTCGGCCCGTGGTCCGGCTCCCAACGGGCCACCGCCCAGCGCCTCCTCGCCGCCCGCGACAATACCCTTTGGATCGCCTCCAACAAGGGCCTCTTCCACTGGAAACAAGGCCGCGTCGAACCCGAATCTCGCCTCCCCGCCAGCCCCGCCCTCGCCCTGCATGAGGACGCCGCCGGTTGCCTCTGGGTCGGTATGGCCCAGTCGGTCGCCCGCCTCTGCGGCGATCGCGTCGAAACCATCCCCGTCGGCGTCGACCAGGAAGAACTCCTCTCCGTCATCGCCGAAGACCCCGAAGGCAACATCTGGATCAGCGGCCGCTGGGGCAACCTCTACCGCATCGCCCCGACCATCTTCCAGACCTACACCCGCCGCGAAGGCCTCCCGGAAAGCCACCTCACCGGCGCCGCCGTCGACCGCGACGGCCGCGTCTGGATCAGTCTCCGCGAATCCG
>CAYMTH010000447.1:3150-4838 GCA_964393235.1 uncultured Solibacteraceae bacterium
TTATCGCCCACCCCCAATCCGGCGTCATCGCCGCCGGCGCCGCCGGCCTCTTCCAGGTCGACGGCCCCTCCCCCAAGCCCCTCCCCACCGACCAGCCCCTCCAATACCGCACCCAGGCCGCCCTCGGCTGGGACGCCCAGGGCCGCCTCCTCTACGCCAATACCGCCGCCAACTACCGCCTCACCCCCGATCCACGCGGCCCCTGGCGCGTCGAATCCATCGCCGGCCCCACCCGCTTCCGCCAGTGGGCCACCGACTCCCGCGGCCGCGTCTGGGCCCTCGCCCAGTTCCACGGCCTCCATACCCTCGAAGGCGCCGCCTACCAACCCGCCCCCAACGCCCAGCCCGGCCGCGCCCGCGCCTGGTACTCCATCACCGCGGACAAGGAAAATCTCCTCTGGATCGGCACCACCGACGGCGTCGAAATCTACTCCCCCGCCGCCGGCCGCTTCCTCTTCGACAAACCCTTCCTCTTCGGCGACCAGGTCTTCCATATCACCCACGACGCCGCCGGCTTCGTCTGGTGCGCCACCCGCGACGGCATCGTCCGCTTCTCCCGCTCCGCCGCCTTCCAGTCGCCCAATCCCGCCGCCCTCCTCTACGAACGCTTCGGCCACTCCCATTCCCTGCCCACCACCAACTTCGGCCTCGTCACCTCCGCCACCGGCGCCACCACCCCCGACGGCCGCATCTGGTTCCCCGGCCTGCTCGGCCTCGTCTCCGTCAACCCCGCCACCCTCACCCGCACCCCGCGCCCGCCCCACGCCGTGCTCCTCCAGTTCTCCGCCGACGGCCACAACCTCGACCTCAACCAGCCCCTCTCCGTCTCCCCTGGTCCCCGCAATCTCGAGTTCCTCTTCCGCACCGTCCGCCTCGACCCCCTCGCCGCCGATCTCTGCCGCCTCCGCCTCGAAGGCTGGGACCCATCCTGGCGCCCCTGCAACGCCCAGCGCGCCGAACAGTACACCGCCATTCCCCCGGGCGACTATACCTTCATCGTCCAAACCTCCTCCCGCGCCGGCGAATGGAACGGCCCCGAACTCCGCGTCCCGTTCCAACTCCAGCCCTCCCTCCTCGAGCGAACCCCGGTCCGCGTCGCCATCGCCCTCCTGCTCGCCGCCGCCGTCGCCCTCCTGCTTCGCCGCCGCCACCGCGGCCTCGTCGAACGAACCCGCGAACTGGAAAAACACGTCGAGGAACGCACCGCCAACCTCGAAAAAGCCATGCAGGACGCCCAGTCCGCCTCCCGCGCCAAGAGCGAGTTCGTGGCCACCATGAGCCACGAAATCCGTACCCCCATGAACGGCGTCCTCGGCGCCGTCCAGCTCCTCGACTCGTCCCCGCTCTCCCCCGACCAGCAAAAACTCGTCTCCGTCATCCGCCAGTCCGGCGAAGACCTCATCGGCATCGTCGATGACATCCTCTGCCTGGCCAAGGTCGAAGCCGGCAAACTCGGCCTCGAAACCCGCCCCGTCGCCATCGCCACCCTCGCCGAGCAGATCGCCGCCCTCTTCCGTCCCAAGGCCGAATCGAAAAACGTCCAGCTCCTGCTCGAGGTCGACCCGTCCACCCCGCCCCTCATCGGCGCCGATCCCCAGCGCCTCCGCCAGATTCTGCTGAATCTGGTCGGAAATGCCGTCAAATTCACCGATTCCGGCCACGTTTCGGTCCGGATTTCCGCCGATCCC
>CAYMTH010000448.1:0-4827 GCA_964393235.1 uncultured Solibacteraceae bacterium
CCGAAGAACGACACCCTGCTGGTTGCCAGCGGGTTCAACCGTCTCGGGCCGCTTCGGAAGAACGCGGGCAATCAGGACGTCGCCAGTTCGCGGACCGAGGTGTTGACGGAGATGTCTAACATCGTCGGCGCGGCGCTGCTCGGCGTCACCGTGGGCTGCGCGCGCTGCCATGATCACAAGTTCGATCCGTTCCGGCAGTCGGACTACTACCGGCTGCAGGCCTACTTCGCGCAGACGCACGCCAACGATGTGGTGATCGCGAGCGAAGAGGAACAGAAGAAGTACAAGGCCACCATGGAGCCGATTGAGACCGAGATGCGCAAGCTGCGGTTCGCCATGCGCCGGGCATCGGAGGAGGAGAAGGGCAAGCTGCTGACGCGGCTCGAAGAGCTCGACGGGCAGATCCCGCCGCCGCTGACGGCGATGTACGCGGTGAAGAACGAACCCAAGGAGATGACGCCGATCCACATGCTGGAGCGCGGCGATTATCGGAGTAAGGGCGCCAAGGTCGGCATGCGGCCGCTCGGCGTACTGCTGCCGGAGGCGGCGCCGGAACTGCCGCTCGAGACGGAGAAGCCGCGCACGAAGCTCGCCGAATGGGTCACCGATCCAGCCAACCCGCTCACGGCGCGCGTGATGGCGAACCGGATCTGGGGCTACCACTTCGGCCGCGCGATCGTCGCCACGCCGAATGATTTCGGGCGGATGGGCATGCGGCCGTCGCATCCCGAACTGCTCGACTTCCTCGCCAACGAGTACGTGAAGGGCGGCTGGAAGATGAAGCCGCTGCACCGCCAGATTTTGCTTTCGGCGGCCTACCGCCAGGCGAGCCGGTCGCCGGAGGAGAAGGCGTACTCCGCCAAGGATCCCGACAACAAGTGGCTGTGGAAGGCGAACCGGCGCCGGCTGGCGGCCGAAGAGATTCGCGACACGATGCTGGCCGTCTCCGGGCGGCTGAACCCGAAGATCGGCGGGCCGTCGGTGATGGTGGCGATCGACGAGGATCTGATCAAGGATTTGAAGCGCCCGCAGTACTGGGTGACCACGCGCGACAAAAAGGAGCATGACCGGCGGACGCTCTACCTGATCTACAAGCGCAACCTGATCCAGCCGTTCATGCAGGTCTTCGACGCGCCCGATACGTTGCTGAGCTGCGCGCGGCGGGACCAGTCGACCCACGCCCCGCAGGCGCTGGAACTGCTCAACGGCAAGCTGTCGAACGACCTGGCGGCGGCGTTCGCCGGGCGCCTGGCCGGCACGCCGGCCGAGCGCGTCGACTCTGCCTGGCGCCTGGTCACCGGCCGCGCCCCGAGCGAGCGCGAACGGGCGATTTCGATGAAGTACCTCGACGATCCCGACCCGGCGGCGGCGAAAGAGTTCGCCCTGTCCCTCTTCAACACGAACGCCTTCCTCTACGTGAACTGACATGAAAGAACACATCCGCTACGTGCGCGACCGGCGCGAGTTTCTCACCGACTGCTTCTGCGGCTTCGGCGCGCTCGGCTTCGGCGCGCTCGCGGCCGCCGAAAAGCCGCGCAACCCGCTGGCGCCCAGGCCGTCGCACTTCCCGGCCAAGGCCAAGTCGATGATCTTCCTGTTCCAGGCCGGCGGGCCGTCGCACCTGGAGACGTTCGACCCGAAGCCGCTGCTCAACCAGTTGCACGGGCAGAAGCGGCCGGACTCGTTCGGGAAGGTCGAGTATCAGAACGTCAACCAGAACTCGCGCATCCTGGGCACCAAGCGGACGTTCGCGAAGTACGGCAAGTCCGGACTCGAGATCAGCGACCTGCTGCCGCACCAGGCGCAGATCGCCGATGAGCTGTGCGTCATCCGGTCGATGTACGGCGACATGGTGGTCCATTCGGCCGCGCAATACCAGATGATGTCGGGCCGGGTGATCCCGGGCTTCCCGTCGATGGGCAGCTGGGTGACCTACGGGCTCGGCTCAGTCTCCGATTCGCTGCCGGCCTACGTCGTCATGCCCGACCCGAACGGCACGCCCGAGGCCGGGCAGCCGGTGTACACAAACGGTTTCCTGCCAGCGGTTTACCAGCCGACGTTGTTCCGGACGGGCAAGCGTCCGGTCTTGAACCTGGACCTGCCGGCCGGGGTTTCGATGGACCGGCGGCGGAAGACGATCGACCTGATCCGGGAGCTGAACGAGGCGAATCTGGTGGGCGAGGATGCCGAGTTCGCGGCGCGCATGGCGTCGTACGAGACGGCCTTCAAGATGCAGACCGAGGCCCCGGAAGTGTTTGATTTATCGAAGGAATCGCAGGAGACGCTCGATTTGTACGGCGTCGGTAAACCGGATACCGACGACTACGGGCGGCGGTGTTTGCTGGCGCGGCGGCTGGTTGAGAAGGGGGTGCGGTTTGTGTGCGTGGTCGCGGGGGGCGGGGGCGCGGAGACGGAATGGGATGCGCATTCCGACATCGAAAAGAATCATCTGCGGATGGCGCGGCTGACCGACCAGCCGACGGCGGCGCTGATTAAAGACTTGAAAAGGCGTGGGTTATTGGACGAGACGATCGTTTTGTGGGGCGGGGAGTTCGGGCGGTCGCCGGAGTCGGAGAAGGGCAACGGACGGGATCATCATAATACCGGATTCTCAATGTGGGTGGCCGGCGGGGGCTTCAAAGGGGGCCTGGCGTACGGCGCGACCGACGATATCGGCCTCAAAAGTGTCGAAAAAGTGGTCCATTTTCGCGATTTACATGCCACTTTATTGCACCAAATGGGCCTCCAACAGGACCAATTGAGCTATCTGCACCAGGGAAGACGGGAACGGCTGACCGAAGTGCATGGAGCTATACTGAAAGAGATTTTAGCCTAACTTTATGATGCGGCTCAGTTGCCTCTCGCTCAGCTACCAGAATCAGTTTCGCGCCGGGAAGATGGATCTGCCGAAATTCATCACGACGGCGCGGGCGCTCGGGTTCGACGGGGTGGATCTGCACATGCAGCACATGCGCGGGTTCGACCGGATCTACTTGAAGCAGTTGCGGCGGATGCTGCTCGATAACGGGATGTCGGTGCCCAGTTTCCCGGTGTCGACCGAGTTCGGGATGTACCCGGATCGGATTCCGGCCGAGATCGAGAAGTGCCGGGTGGGGATGGAGGCGGGGCTGTATCTGGGGGCGCCGCTGGTGCGGGTGTTCGTCGGGTCGGCGCCGAAGGACGGGAGCGTCGAGGACGCCTTTCAGCGGGGCGTGGACGCGCTGCGGCGGTGCGCGGAGATCGGGGCGGACCTCGGGATGGTGGTGGCGCTGCAGAACCACAGCGGGCTGACGAGCACGGGCGACGACATGCTGCGGTTCCATAAGGCCGTGAACCATCCGAATTTTGCGTTAGTTCTTGATACGGGGCACTTTACGGGGCGGGAGGGGCCGAACGGGCCGAAGATGGCGGGGCACACGTACGAGAACTACTACCAGTCGCTGCGGCAGGTGGCGCCGCTGGCGCCGTTTGTGCGGGTGAAGGTTTATGAGGCCGGGCCGGACGGGGCGGAGCGGTATATCGACTACAAGAAGGTCCACGAGATTCTGACCGGGGTCCACTATAACGGGTTCTGTTCGATGGTCTACGAGGGCAAGGAAGACGAGCTGACGGCGATCCCGCGGGCGGCGAAATTTTTGCGAAAGATGGTGCGCGGCGACCTGTAGTTCAGCGATAGGATGGAATCCTGATGAGCGATCCGATTGCTGACTATTTGGAATGGAAGAAGCAGGGCGGGGAACTGCGCGCCCGCGCCAAACACGCGATTGAGGCCCGGTTCCGGGAGCTGTTGACGGAAGCGGCGCACCTGGCCGAGGCGTATAAAGAAGACTTTGGGACGAAGCTGGCGCTGCCGTCGGGCGTGACGTCGTTTCAGTTCAAGGCCGGGGGGAAGAAGCCGGTGAAGAAGGTTGCCCCGGCTCCGGCTGCCCCGAAGGCGGCACCGGCTCCGGCGCCGGTGGTCAAGGCCGACCCGAAAGTCACCGGGCTGGAGAAGCAGCTGGCGGCGGCGAAGAAGAAGCTGGAGGCGGCGCAGGCCAAGGGCGCGCCGACGCGGAACCTGGAAGACCGGGTCTACGAGATTGAGGATGAGCTGCGTCTGGCGACGCAGGCGGAATAGGGTAAGAACATGCGTCTGGGTCTGTTGTTCGTGATCGGCGTGGCGATGGCCGCGCAGGAGATTCCCGCGTCCTACGGAAAGTACTGCGCGGCGTGTCATGCCGACCGGGCGACAGGGACCGACCGGGGGCCGGGGCTGATCGGGGTCCGGTCGCTGCGGGCGCGGACGGAGGCGCAGATTCGCGGGATCATCCGGAACGGGACGCGGGGCGGGATGCCCGGTTTCCCGCTGGCGGACGCGGAACTCGACGAGCTGGCGCGGGCGGTGCGGTCGTGGAATGAATCCGCCTTCGACGCCAAACCCGCGGGCGACGCGACGGCCGGGGGGGCGCTGTTCGGGAGGCAGTGCGCGACGTGCCATATGGTGCGCGGGCGGGGCGGGTCGAACGGGCCGGACCTGTCGGGGATCGGCCGGGAGTTTACGGTGGCCGAGCTCGAAGAGACGCTGCGGAATCCGAACTCGCGGAAGGGGAAGAAGAGCGGGGCGTCGTGTCCGGGGTGGGCTTTCTGCCCGGACGATCCGTGGGGCGTGGTGACGGTGGCGATGAAAGACGGGTCGACGGTGCGCGGGTTCGCGCGGGGGCGGGGGGCGCACGACCTGCAGTTGCAGACCTTCGATGGGAAGCTGCGGCTGCTGACGGACGCGCAGTATGCGCGGGTGACGGTGGAGAAGAATTCGTACATGCCGGCGTTCCGGGGCACCGACGCCGA
>CAYMTH010000449.1:0-1374 GCA_964393235.1 uncultured Solibacteraceae bacterium
GGGGGGGGGGGGGGGGGGGGGGGGGGGGGGGGGGGGGGGGGTTGGGGGGGGGGGGGGGGGGGGGGGGGGGGGGGGGGGGTTGGCGTTGTTTGAGGACGGAGGAGAGGGAGACGCCTTCGAGGTACTCCATGGCGATGAAGTCGAGGGAGTCTTCGGAGCCGTACTCGTAGATGGTGACGATGTTGGGGTGGTTGAGGGTGGAGGCGGCGCGGGCTTCGCGGGCGAAGCGGGCTTTGCTATCGGGGGTAGCGCCGGCGTTGGAGATGAGTTTAAGGGCGGCGCGGCGGCCGAGGTTGCGGTCGAGGGCTTCGTAGACGACGCCCATGCCGCCTTCGCCGAGCTTGCGGATGATTTCGTAGTGGGAGACGAGGCGGCCGGGGGGGAAGGGGTCGCGGACGGGGGCGAGGGACTGGGTGACGTCCTGATCGGGTGGATCGTGGGGCTCGCCTGGCATGAATGAAGGGATGATTAAACCATATTCGCCAAGGAGTTGGCAAAAGAAAACCGGGGCAGCGAGGCTGCCCCGGTTGGTTTAAGAGTGCAGAAATTGAATGGCGTCCCCAGGGGGATTCGAACCCCCGTTATCGCCGTGAAAGGGCGGTGTCCTAGGCCGGGCTAGACGATGGGGACGCGGTAAGACGCGAGTGGCGGCGTTACTGCCGCCACTGCTTCAGATTAGCGCAGCGGGGAGCGCGGCGTCAATTTTTAGAGCGTTTTCAGGTAGGCGATGAGGTCGGTCTTCTGGGCCGGCTCAAGCTGCTCTTCGTAGGGGGGCATACCGTTGCCGCCCTTGTTGATCTTGTCGAGGACCTTGGCTTCGACGGCGCCCTTCTTGAAGATTCCCTTCAGAGAGGGGGCGTTGCCACGCTTTTCATCGTTGTCGGTGTTGTGGCAACCCATGCAGGCGGAATTTTCGAACACTTCCTGGCCTTTCTTGGCGTCACCTTTCTTGTCCGCGCCGAAGGCCAGCGCGCCGAAGAGAACCGCGCTAAAGCCAAAGGCAATCATGCGCTGGGCAAGTTTCATAGGGATCCTATCTCCTGGACGGTTGAAATTCTCGAACTATTCTACAATTGCGGGCATGTCCGCCGCCATTGTGGTTTTCGCCAAGGCACCGGAGCCGGGGCGCGTGAAGACGCGGCTGGCGGCGGGGGTGGGGGCCGTGGAGGCGGCACGGATTTACGAACGGATGGTGGCGATGTTGCTGGAACGGCTGCTCGGGGGCGGGTTGGCCGCGAGTTTGGAACTGCACACCGACGTTGATACTGATGCCTGGAGCTGGGCGGGAGTTACGCGACGATTGCAGGGGGAGGGGGATTTGGGGGCGCGAATGTTACACGCGTTGCGGGGGGCGTGGGAGCGGGGGCATGGGCG
>CAYMTH010000449.1:1384-4797 GCA_964393235.1 uncultured Solibacteraceae bacterium
GGTGAAAGGGGGTTTTGGGGGGGGGGGGGGGATGGGGGGGGTTTTTTTTTTTTTGGGGTGGGGGGGGGGGGGGGGGGGGGGCCACGGGCGGGTGTTGATTGTGGGCGGGGATGTGCCGACGGTGCCGCTGGCGTATCTGGAAGAGCTACTGGGGGCGGAGGCGGACGTGGCGCTGGGGCCGGCGGAGGACGGGGGGTATTACGCGATCAGCTGCCGGCGGGTGGCGGAGGGGATGTTTGACGGGGTGGCGTGGTCGACTTCCGCGGCGAGGGAGGGGACGCGGGCGGCGTGCGAGCGGGCGGGGTTGACGGTGTGGGAGGGGCGGACGTGGTTCGATATTGATGAACCTTCGGACCTGGAACGCATCTAAAGCGGGTATATGGCACTGAAAGTTGGCGGTAAGGCTCCGGAATTGAAGCTGACGGACGAGGCGGGACAGGCGTTTACGCTGTCGTCGTTGAAGGGGAAGACGGTGGTTTTGTACTTCTACCCGAAGGCGGATACGCCGGGGTGCACGACGGAATCGTGCGAGTTCCGGGACCACGCGGCGGCGTTCGCGGCGAAGGGGGCGGTGATTATCGGCATTTCGCCGGACGCGGAGAAGGCGCAGGGGAAGTTCAAGAAGAAATTCGAACTGCCGTTTACGCTGCTGGCGGATGCGGAGCACGCGGGGGCGGAGGCGTACGGGGTGTGGGTGGAGAAGTCGATGTACGGGAAGACGTACTGGGGCGTGGCGCGGACGACGTTCGTGATCGGGCCGGACGGGAAGATCCAGCACATTTTCGAGAAGGTGAAGCCGGCGGGGCACGCGGAAGAGGTGCTGGCGGTTCTGTAGGAGAAGGGTAGGATTTTTCCTGGGAGCCAGGCTCCTAGGAAAGATCCTATTTGAGTTCGGCGATGGTGGCGCCGGTGCCGCCTTCGGCGGGCGTGGCGGGGTAGAACTTCGTCACCAGGGGGCTGCGCTTCAGGAGATCGGCCACGGCTCGCTTCAGGATGCCCATGCCGTGGCCGTGGACGATGCGGACACGGTCGACGCTGGCCAGGGACGCTACGTCGAGGAACTTTTCGACGGCGTCCATGGCATCGTCGGCACGCTGGCCGATCAGGTTGATCTCCTTCGTCACCGTGTCCCAGGTGGGGCCGGACTGGAAGGTCACGCCGGAGGGGAGCTTCGGGCCGGTCGGGCCGTCGGGGAGGATTTCCGTGATGTCGGCGTAGGGGACGCGCATCTTCATGATGCCGACCTCGACTTCGACCTGGCCGTTGGGGAGAAGCTTGCGGACGCGGGCGGGTTCGCGGATGCCGCTGAGGCGGACACGATTGCCTTCGTCGACGATGAGGGTTTTGCGCTCGGCGACCTGCTCGGGGCGGGCGACGGCGTCGCGGATTTCGCGCTGGAGGGTGTTCTGGGTAGTGATGACCTTGCGGACGGCGAGGTCGGCGGCTTTGCGGGAGGTGGAGGCCTGCTGCTGGAGGGACTCGATGGTCTCCTTGGCCTGCTTTTCGAAGGCCGCGAGGGCGGCTTCGGCTTTGCGCTCCATTTCCTTGCGCTTGGCCTCTTCGGCCTTGCGGAACTCTTCGCGCTCGGCGCGGGTTTCGCGTTCGAGGCGCACCTTTTCCTCGGCGAGGGCGAGTTGCTTGGCCTTCACTTCGTCGAGGCGGCGGTGGAGTTCGGAGAGGAAGCCGGCGATGTCGCGTTCCTGGGTGGACATAGCCTGGCGGGCGCGCTCGATGAGCGACTTGGGCAGGCCGAGCTTGGAGGCGATGGCGAGGCCGGCGGAGCGGCCGGGGGCGCCGGTGAGGAGGATATAGGTCGGGGTGAACTCGGCTTCGTTGAAGCCCATGGAGGCCTGAACGACGCCTTCGGTGGTGGCGCCCCAGACTTTGAGGGGCATGAGGTGGGTGGAGGCGAGGGTGTAGGAGCCGTATTCGCGGAACTTTTCGAGGACGGCGACACCGAGGGCGCCGCCTTCTTCGGGGTCGGTGGCGCGGCCGAGCTCGTCGAGGAGGACGAGGGAGTCCGGGGTGGCGGCGGCGAGCATGAGGCGGAGCTGGCGGACGTGGGAGGAGAAGCTCGACAGGCTTTCGGCGATGGACTGGTTATCGCCGATGTCGGCGAGGACCTGGGTGAAGACGGGGAATTCGGCCTCTTCGGCGGGGACGGGGATGCCGGACTGGGCCATGAGGGAGAGCAGGCCGGCGGTTTTCATGGTGACGGTTTTGCCGCCGGTGTTGGGACCGGTGATGAGGAGGGTGCGGTGGATGGGGTCCATCGAGAACGACACGGGCACCACTTTTTTGCCCTCTTTGCGGAGGACGTCCTCGAGGATGGGGTGGCGGGCGGAGTCGAGGTGGAGGCGATCGGAGAACGTGGGGGCGACGCAGCGGAACTGTTTGGCGAAGCGGGCCTTGGCGAAGGTGAACTCGAGGCCGGCCATGGCGTGGATGGTGGATTTGATGGCGGGGGCGTGTTCGCGGAGGGTGTCGGTGAGTTCGCGGAGGATGCGGTGGGATTCGCGCATTTCCTCTTCGGTGAGGCGGACGAGTTCGTTGTTGAGGGCGATGGTTTCCATCGGCTCGACGAAGAGGGTGGCGCCGGTGCCGGAGGCGGCGTGGATGACGCCGGGGATTTTGCCGCGCTGGCCGGCGACGAGGGGGATGACGAAGCGTTCGGAGCGGATGGTGACGAAGTCGTCCTGGAGGACGCCGTCGTCGCGGTGCTGGCGGAGGAATTTTTCGAGGGAGTGCTGGATGGCTTCGCGCTGGCGTTCCATGCCGCGGCGGATGCGTTCGAGGGCGACGGAGGCGTTATCGGTGAGGGTGCCGTTGGGGTGGAGTTTGCCGGCGATGGAGCGGAGGACGGGGCGGAGGTCGGCGAGGCACTGGGCGCGGCGGGCGAGGAGGGGGAAGGTTTCGCCGGCGTTGTGGATGGAGGTGCGGAGTTCGGCGGCGCGGTCGAGCCACTGGAGGAGGTCGTAGATTTCCTTGCCGTCGAGGGAGGCGCCTTCGATGCCGATGCGGGCGAGGCCCTGGTCGATGTCGGGGAGGCCGGAGAAGCGGATGTTGACGTTTTTGAGAGCGGCGGCTTCGTTGAGTAGGTGGACGGCCTCGTGGGTTTCCTGGTGGGCTTCGTTGAGGGCGTCGACGTCGGTGGAGGGTTCGAGCTGGTCGAGGATGCGACGGGCCTGGTTGGAGGAGAGTTGACGGCCGATGATGGCTTTTAGGGCGTCGTATTCGAGGAGCTCAAGACTGCTGGTTTCCATGGGTTTCGAACGGGGGAGCGATCTATTTCAGGGTAGCTGGTGTGGGGTGGGGGGTGTCGAGTGTGCGGCGGGAAGGGGTGGGTTTTCGCGCGGGGACAGGCTGAAGCCTTTCCCCGACGGGAGGGGTTGGGTTGCGGGGGGTTCTCGCGC
>CAYMTH010000450.1:0-4796 GCA_964393235.1 uncultured Solibacteraceae bacterium
CGCGCGCTACCTCTTCCACCTCGCCGCCATGCGCGCCGGCCGCGGCGCCGCCGCTCAATTCCAGCAGCAGGGCGGCAGCCCCTTCACCCTCGTCGCCTGCGTCGTCAAAGCCCACATCGACGCCGTCGCCCACCTCCCGCAACTCCTCGGCCAGCGCCGCGCCATCCGCCGCTCCGCCCGCATCTCGCCCGACGCCTTCGCCGCCACGCTCCGGCGCTTTTCCATCTCCCTGCGCGAGGTCGCGGCCCTGTGATCCAAGCCACCGGCCCCCACCCGCTGATGATCCTCATCCCCGCCTTCAACGAGGAGGGCGCCGTCGCCAGCGTCATCCACGAAATCCGGCGCTACCACCCCAACCTCCCCATCCTCGTCGTCGACGACTGCTCCGCCGACGGTACCCGCACCGTCGCCCTCGACGCCGGCGCCGATGTCCTCTCCGTCCCCTACCACCTCGGCCTCGGCGGCTGCGTCCAGGCCGGCTACCGCCTCGCCTACGACCTCGGCTTTCACTACGTCATCCGCCTCGACGGCGACGGCCAGCACGATCCCGCCTACATCTCCCTCATCCTCGAAACCCTGCAAAAATCGGGCGCCCAGATGGTCATCGGCTCCCGCTACCTCGACGGCTCCGGCGAACACACCTCCTTCGCCCGCGGCCTCGGCATCCACTTCTTCCGCGCCTTCCTCGCCCTCATCCTGAGCAAAAAGGTCCACGACCCCACCTCCGGCTACGTCGGCGTCAACCGCCAGGCCCTCGAGGTCTTCGCCCGCTCCTTCCCCCTCGAATACCCGGAAATCGAAGCCCTTGTCGTGCTCCAGCGCCTCACCTTCCGCTTCGAGGAAGTGCCCGTCAAGATGCGCCCCCGCATGGCCGGCCAGTCCACCATCACCGCCGTCCGGTCCATTTATTACGTGCTGCATGTGCTTTTGGGCGTGCTGGTGAATATCCTGAAATATCAAGGCGGCAAGCGCCGACGCTAACTTCCTATGGACAGACTGCTCACCATCATCGCCGGCATGAGCCTCCTGCTCATCGCGGTCGTCCTGCTCAACATCCGCCGCTCGCACATCCGCGTCGAATACTCGGTCTCGTGGCTCGGCGCCGCCACCACCATGCTCCTGCTCTCGCAGTGGCCGTGGGCCCTTAACCAGATCGGCCAGCTCATCGGGCTCAACAATCCGCCCGTCGCGCTGCTGCTCATCATCGGCGCCCTCTTCCTCGTCGTTTTCTTCCGTTTCTCCGTCGTCATCTCCGACCTCAAAGACGCCAATATCGCCATCACGCAGAAGGTGGCCATCCTCGAATACCAACTAAACGCGCTCCATGAAAAGCTCCAAGCCAACGACCGCAAGTAACTCCTCCGCCCCCCGCTGGCCCCTCTACCTGGCCCTCATCGCCGCGGTATTCGCACTGTACGAAATCTACCGCCCCGCCCTCGGCGGGCCGTTCCTGTTCGACGACGTCTACCTCCCCTTCCTCGTCCCCAACTTCGCCGAAAAACCCCTCCGCGACTGGGTCGTCGGCGTCCGTCCCACCCTCCAGGTCACCTACTGGCTCAACTACCGCCTCTTCGGCCTCGACGCCTACTTCTTCCACCTCGGCAACCTCGTCCTCCACGCCGCCGCCGGCTTCTTCGTCTGGCTCATCGCCCGCAAACTCCTCGCCGCCGCCAAGGTCGACGCCGCCCGCGATCGCCTCTTCGCCGCTTTCGCCACCGCCGTCTTCCTCCTCCACCCGCTCCAGTCCGAGTCCGTCGCCTACGTCGCCTCCCGCTCCGAAGTCCTCTCCGGCCTCTTCTTCCTCATCGCCTGGACCGCCTTCCTCTACCGCCGCGACGGCGCAATCCGCTTCTCCGAGGCCATCCTCGTCCTCGTCTTCTTCCTCCTCGCCGTCACTTCGAAGGAACACACCGCCGTCCTCCCCTTCGTCCTCCTCCTCACCGATTTCTACTTCAACCCCGGCTTCACCCTCGAAGGCATCAAGAAGAACTGGCGCATCTACGCCCCGCTGTTCGCCGGCGCCGCCCTCGGCACCGTTGTCATCTTCAAACTCGTCCTCGGCCGCTCCACCTCCGCCGGCTTCGGCATGAAGGACCTCACCCCGCTCGACTACCTCTTTACCCAGTTCCGCTCCCTCGTCACCTATCTCAAGCTCTACTTCATCCCCTTCGGCCAGAACATCGACTACGACTTCCCCATCTCCCACTCCCTCGCCGACCACCTCTCCTGGCTCTGCCTCCTCATCCTCCTCGCCCTCACCGCCGCCGCCTGGATCTACCGCCGCCGCTTCCCCCTCGCCTCCTTCGGCTTCCTGCTCTTCCTCGTCCTCCTCGCCCCGACGTCTTCCATCGTCCCCATCCGCGACGTCCTCGTCGAACGCCGCATGTACCTCCCCATCTTCGCCCTCGCCCTCGCCGTCCTCGATCTCCTCCGCACCCGCCAGTTCGAGCGCACCGCCCTCGCCACCGGCTTCACGCTGATCGCCGCCCTCCTCGGCCTCCTCGCCTGGAACCGCAACCAGGTCTGGGCCAGCCCCATCGCCCTCTGGCAGAACTCCGTCGAAGGCTCGCCGCAAAAGTACCGCCCGCGCTTCCAACTCGCCTACGCGCAGTACGAGGCAGGCCAGTGCGCCGACGCCGTCCAGCAATACGCCACCGCCGCCAAACTCACCCCTGAACCCACCTACGAACTCTACGTCGACTGGGCCCTCGCCGCCGATTGCGCCAACAACCCCGCCGAAGCCCTCGCCCGCCTCAACGACGCCGTCCGCCTTGAAAAGAACGCCCACGCCTGGGCCCTCATCGGCATGGTCCAAGCCAAGCAGGGCCAGCCCGACCGCGCCCTCGAAGCCCTCGCCGAAGCCGAGCGCATCGACCCGCGCTTCCCCATGCTCTACGTCTATCGCGGCAACATCCACTTCGCCCGCCGCCAGTTCGACGATGCCGTCGCCCAGTACCAGCGCGCCGTCGACCTCGCCCCCAACGAACCCTCCGCGCGCCAGGGCCTCCAGCGCGCCAAAGCCGCCGCCGCCCGCGCCGCCGCGGCAGCCGCCAAAAAACCCTGATGCTCTCCATCGGCGTCAACGCCCTCTACCTCATCCCCGGCGGCGTCGGCGGCACGGAAATCTACCTCCGCCGCCTGCTCGAAACCTTCGTCCGCCACCCCCGCGGCCACCGCTTCACCGTCTTCCTCAACCGCGAAACCGGCCCCGACCTCGTCCCCGATTCCCCCCATTTCCAAGCCGTCCAAACCGGCGTCAACGCCACCTTCCGCCCCGCCCGCATTCTCTACGAGCAAACCCTCCTCCTCCCCAAACTCCACACCGTCAACGTCCTGTTCAACCCCGGCTTCACCTCCCCGCTCCTGTTCGCCCACCGCAACGCCACCGTCATCCACGACCTCCAGCACCACCACCACCCCGAGTACTTCAAGCCCGCCGACCTCCTCGCCTGGCGCCTCTTCGTATGGGCCTCGGCGAAAACGTCGCGCCAGATCCTCACCGTCTCCGAGGCCTCACGCGAGGACATCCACGCCGTCTACAACGTCCCCCTCGCCAACATCCACGCCGCCGAACCCGGCGTCGAACCCGAACTCTTCGACATCACCCGCGACCGCGAGGAACCCCTCGTCCTCTGCGTCTCCACGCTTCACCCGCACAAAAACATCGAGCGCCTCGTCGACGCCTTCGCCCTCTTCCACCGCGCCCGCCCCGCCTACCGCCTCGTCCTCGCCGGCATGCACGGCTTCCACGGCGACGCCGTCGTCCGGCGCATCGCCCACCACGGACTCGGCGACCGCATCACCCTCACCGGCTGGATCCCCCGCACGACGATCCTCGATCTCTACGCCCGCGCGCAAATCGCCGTCTTCCCCTCCACCTTCGAAGGCTTTGGCATGCCCGTCCCCGAGGCGATGGCCGCCGGCGTGCCGCTCATCACCTCCAACATCCGGCCCATGAAGGACATCGCCGCCGGCGCCGCCACGCTCTTACCGCCGGACAACACCGAGGCCCTCGCCGCCGCTCTCGAATCGCTCGCCGCCAGCCCCGTCCTCCGCGCCGCGAAGGCCGCGCAGGCCCGCGAACGCGCCCGCCTCTACACGTGGGAACGCGCCGCCGCCGTCACGCTCGACGCGATCGAAGCCGCCGCCCTACGGAAATAGCGTCGCCCGCGCCTCGTCGGCAACCAGCATGCACCGCCCGTTGTGCCCGCAGTTGGGCACTTTCACCAGCCGGTGCTTCGCGCCGTACTTGCCCGTCACATACGTGTGGTAGGCGACGCCCCGCTCCAGCCGGTTCGGCCCCTGCGCCATCGCCGGGCAGGTCGAGTCGAATCCGAACTGCGGCGTCGTGTCGTATCCGCCCAGCAGATACACCACGTCCCGCTTCACCAGGTTCTCTTTGAGCAGCGAGTCCGGCATCCCCGCCGCATACCCCGCCCGGTCTTTCAACCCGTACTTCCAGTCGTTGAAATCCGCCGCGCACGCCGCCCCCACCGCCGCCGGCCGCCAGTCGTCGAGGTAGAGATAGCTCGAAGGATTCGAAACCACGTACCGCACCGCCACACCCGCGGGCGGCTCCTTCGCCGCCGCCGCGTACCGGCTCAAAAACTGCCCGCCCGCCGAATGGCCCATCAATACCACGTGCCGCAGTTGCGGGAACTTTTTCTTGTCCGCGAACTGCCGGATCAGCTCGTCGATCACGTCGTACGAAGTCACGCCATCGACGCCCGCCCCGGGCCCGCCCCCGCGCCAGTCGTTGCCCGTGCAGGCAAATCCGATCTCCCCCTCCGCCAGCT
>CAYMTH010000451.1:0-4785 GCA_964393235.1 uncultured Solibacteraceae bacterium
ATGGCGGCCTCGATGTCCTGGAGCGGCCCGGGCTTGAAGCGGGTGGGCTGGCCGGCGCTGTCCTTGTACTGATTGACGTCGTAAGTGGCGTAGATGGGGGCGAGGACGGCAAACAGGAGTGGCGCGGCGGCGGCGAGGAAGGCGAGGCCGCGGAGGAGTTTCGACTTCGCGAAGTGGAAGAGGGCGACGGCGGCGAGGAGGCAGATGCCGGGAACGACGAGGATGAACCCGGCGATGGCGAGCGGGCCGGTGTGGGAAGACGGCCCGGCGGCGAGGCCGAGAAGGAAGACGAGTCCGAGGGCGGCGAGATCGAGCAGGATGAGGAGCCAGAAGAGGATGGTGAGGAGCATACGGGATCGGATATGATGCGGGCCTGGACTTTTTATGCCGAAGAAACTAAGTGCCCACTTTACCTTAGAAGAGATGATCCTGAGCCAGACGGCGGCGAGAAAGGGGATCGACAACACGCCGGCGCCGCCGGTGGTGGCGAACCTGAAGAAGACGGCGGCGCTGCTGGAGCAGGTGCGGGATCTGCTGGGCGGCGTGCCGGTGCTGGTGAGCAGCGGCTACCGGAGCCCGGAGCTGAACAAAGCCGTGGGCGGGGCGAAGGCGAGCGCGCACCTTGTGGGGCTGGCCGCGGACTTCACCGCGCCGGCGGCCGGGACGGTGCTGCAGGTGGCGAAGAAGATCGCGGCATCGGGGATCGAGTTCGACCAGTTGATCTACGAGTACGGGACGTGGGTGCACATCGGACTGCGGGAGGGGACGCCGCGGCGGGAGCTGTTGTCGATTTTCAAAGGGACGGGATATCTGAAGGGGATATTGAGCAAGCCGCCCGGCGCGTAAGCACGTGGGATATCGTAGGGAGATGAACCGCCGAGACCTGTTTCGCACTCAGGCAGGCGCCCTTGTTGCCGCTGCTTTCCAGAATGATTCGATCCTGCGCGCGCAGAGCGCGTCGCAATCGACCGCGGGGAGGCCGGCGGATTCGGTCGCGATGGACGAGGATTTCTGGCTGAATATTCGCCACGCGTTCACGGTGAACCGGAATCTGATCAACCTGAACAACGGCGGGGTGTCGCCGTCGCCGAAGATCGTGATGGAGACCGAGAAGCGGTATCTGGAGATCTCCAACATGGGGCCGTCGCACTTCATGTGGAACGTGATCGGGCCGGAGATCGAGACGGTGCGCCGGCGGCTGGCGAAGGCGTTCGGCTGCGACACCGAGGAGATGGCGATTACGCGGAACGCTTCCGAGGCGCTGCAGATCGTGCAGATGGGCATGGATCTGAAGGCGGGCGACGAGGTGATCACGACGAATCAGGACTATCCGCGGATGATCACGGCATGGGAGCAGCGGGTGCGGCGAGACGGGATTTCGCTGCGGAAGATCTCGTTTCCGGTGCCGCCGCCGTCGCTCGACGACCTGGCCGAGCGGATCGAAAAGGCCATTACGCCGCGGACGAAGGTGATCCACATCTGCCACATCACGAACCGGACCGGGCAGATCTTCCCGGTGCGGCGGATCTGCCAGATGGCGCGGGCGAGGGGGATCGAAACGGTGGTGGACGGGGCGCACGCGTTCGCGCAGTTTCCGTTCACGCGGGACGAACTCGACTGCGACTACTACGGCACGAGCCTGCACAAATGGGTGCTGGCGCCGGTGGGGACGGGGTTCCTTTACGTGCGGAAGGAGAAGATCGGGAAGATCTGGCCGATGATGGCGGCGGGTCCGCATCTGGACACGAACATCCGGAAGTTCGAGGAGATCGGGACGCACCCGGCGTCGCAGCGGAACGCGATCACCGAGGCGCTGACGTTCCACGAATCGATCGGCACGGAGCGGAAAGCGGCGCGGCTGCGGTATCTGCGGCGGCGGTGGTCGGCGCGGCTGCGGGACCTGCCGGGCGTGAAGCTGCTGACAAGCGACGATCCGGAGATGAGTTGCGGGATCGGGTTCCTGTCGGTGGCGGGGATTCCGGGGGCGGAGATCGCCAAGCACCTGTTGGACAAGCACCGGATTCTGGTGGTGTCGACGGGCGTGCCGGGCGAGTATGAGGGCGTACGGGTGACGCCGAACGTTTATACGACGGTGGAAGAGATCGACACGTTCGCCGAGGTGATGGAGAAGATCATCCGGCGGGGCAAGATCGCATAGGCGATCCGCCCCGGGGTGCTGACTTAGAACGAGAAGCGGGAGCCGAGCTGGAAGGCGCGGGGCCCGCCGGAGCCGAAGACCTGGCCGGCGCGGCTGGTGGGAACGCCGAAGGCGGCCGGGTTGTTGAGGCTGTTGGAGATGCCGCCGAGGTTGGCGATGTTGAAGATGTTGAAGCCTTCGGCGAAGACGTTGAGCTTCCAGCGTTCCTTGAAGAGGAACGTCTTGGTGAGGCGGATGTCCTGGGAGCTGAAGTTGTCACCGAAGCTGTAGTTGGCCGGGAGCGTGAGGCGCGGGATGGTCTGGCCGCGGGTGGTGCGGGGACGCTGGCCGTTGGGGAGGTCAGGGTAGGCGGCGTTCCAGGCGGCGACGGCCTTTTCGAGCCGTTCGCGGGTGGGGTTGCGGTCGGGGACATTCCAGCCGGGGAGGAAAGCGGTGTCGAGGCCGTCGCCATCGAGATCGACGCTGCCGACCTGCGGACGGTAGGCGCCGCGGGTACCCATGGAGGAGATGAACGAGAGCTGGAACTTCCAGGGCAGGTCGACGATGCCGCTGACGTTGAGGCTGTGGCGGCCGCCGCTGGGGCCCCAGTTTTCAAACCAGTTATCGAGATTCGTGATGCCGTTCATGCCCTGGGCGGCGGTGAGCGCGTAGCTGGCGAGGAACTGGAAGCGGTTGGAGAAGCGCTTGTCGATTTTGAGCAGCAGGGCGCGATAGACGGAGCGGCCGGCGGAGGTGCGGATGCCGATGGAGCCGGTGGAGCAGTTGGCGCTGGGGTCGGCGGCCTGGGCGGTGGAGGTGCAGCGCGGGATGACGGGACCGGCGACGCGGAAGAAGCGGTTGTAGTCGAGGGCGCCCAAGTCTTCGCGGAAAGCGTGGCGGTAGACGAAGTCGGCGGTGACTACGAGGTCCTTGCGGACTTCGCGCTGGACGCCGAGGGTGATGTGGCGGGAGTAGCCGGGGCCGTAGCGGTAGGGGTAGATGTCGGTGCCCTGCTTGGAGATGTTGATGTTGCGGATGGAGAGATCGTTGGGATTGGGGTTGGCGACGGCGGCCTCGGCGGTGGCGCGGACCTGCGGGAGGATGGCCATGAGGTTCGAGAGGCGGAAGCCGGTGGGGAGGGTGCGGAAGTCGAGGGGCGTGCCGACGTTGACGTTGGGGAGGACGCCGGGGATGGGGTTGACGATGCCGGCGACGGGATTGGGGATCGACTGGCCGCCGATCTGCTGGCGGCCGTTGCCGACGGGACCGATGGCGGCGCGCTCGCCGAGGCGCTGGGAGAGTTCGGTGGTGTCGTAGTAGAAGCCGCCGCCTCCGCGGATGACGGTCTTGCCGTTCTTGAACGGGTTCCAGGCGAAGCCGAGCGAGGGGCTCCAGTTGGTGTAGGTGGGCTTGGTGGGTTCGAGGCTCTCCATGATGGGGGCGAGGAGGGCGGGCTTGGAGAGGTCGCCGTTGACGAGGGTCGATTCGAACTGCCAGGCGAGGCCGTAGTTGAGGGTGAGCTTGGCGTTGACGCGGAAGGTGTCCTGCCAGTAGAGGTGGTAGCGGCGGTTGTTGGAGGCCTTGTCGCGATTGTAGGGCGGGGGCTGGGAGGGGTCGCCGATGCCCATGGCGAAGACGGCGAGGGGGAGTTTCAACACGTCGGCGTTGGTGGTGAACTGGGAGGGCAGGCCGAAGGCGGCGAGGGGGATGCGGTTGGCGGCCATGATGTCGGGGCCCCAGAGCTGGCCGGCGGCGGGGTCGCCGAAGGCCCAGAAGCCGTTGAAGGGTTGATTTTCATAGCTGCCGCCGAAGCGCATGCGGTGGGAGCCGCGCTGCCAGGTCATGTTGTTGACGAAGTTGTAGCGGCGGATGTCGCGGCCCTGCGGGGCGTTGGAGGTGTTGCCGAAGCGGACGTTGGTGCCGACGATGGACATTTCCGGCAGGCCGATGCCGAGGCAGCCGGGGCACTCCTTTTCGGTGGGGTGGAGGTTGCGGTTGTTCCAGTATTGATAGGCGAAGCGGAAGTCGTTGACGAGGGAAGCGGAGAAGGTGGAGGTGACGCCGAGGACGGACTGGTCGGCCCAGTTGCGGTTGACGAGCCAGTTGGAGGGGAGGGGGGACCCGGAGCGAGGGCCGAAGCCGTTGTTGCCGTCGTGGGAGTAGCGGGCGAAGAGGTTGTGGGTGGCGTTGAGGCGGTAGTCGAACTTGGCCGAGATCTGTTTGCCGTTGTAGGGATTGGAGTAGTTGTCGGCGAGGGAGGCGAAGTAGGGGGAATCGGGCTGGACGGTGACGACGGCGTCCTGGTTGTTGTTTTCGATATTGAAGAAGAAGAACAGTTTGTCCTTCTTGATGGGGCCGGACAGGAGGGCGCCGGACTGGCGGCGGGCGAAGAAGGGATTGGGGGCGAAGGGGTTGCGGCGGAGGGCCGGGTAGGCAGAGAGGTTGTTGTCGCGGAAGAAGTAGTAGGCGCCGCCGTGGAAGTCGTTGCCGCCGGAGCGGGAGACGATGTTGATGGCGCCGGAGGCGGCGATGCCGATGGACAGGTCGAAGTTGGCCGAGGAGATCTGGAACTCTTCGACGACTTCCTGGGAGAAGTTCTGGGCGGTGCCGCCTTCGAGCGAGTTGCGGACATTGCCGCCGTCGACGGT
>CAYMTH010000452.1:0-4774 GCA_964393235.1 uncultured Solibacteraceae bacterium
CTGGAAGGGCTCCTCCGACGTCCCCTCCCTAGCCAAATCGAACGCTTTTATCATCGCCGCCCCGGACCGCGAACTCTACGAACAAGGAGAAGCCGTACCCGTCCTACTGCAATGAAAGGCAAACTCTCCCACTACGACGAAAAGGGCGAAGCCCGCATGGTCGACGTCTCCGCCAAGACCGCCAACCTCCGCACCGCCACCGCCCACGCTTTCGTGAAGATCAAACCCGCCGTCCTGGCCAAGCTCCCCGAAAACTCCAAGGGCGATCCCCTCGCCGTCGCCCGCATCGCCGGCATCATGGCCGCCAAGCGCACCGCCGAGTGGATCCCCATGTGCCACCCCCTTCCCTTGAGCCACGTCGGCGTCGACCTCGCCGTCGAAAAGAACGGTATCCGCATCACCGCCTCGGCCACCACCGTCGGCCCCACCGGCGTCGAAATGGAGGCCCTCACCGCCGTTTCCGCCGCCGCCCTCACGGTGTACGATATGACCAAGGCGCTCGACAAGTCCATTGAAATCCAGGACTTGTACCTGCTCGAAAAGACCGGCGGCAAGAGCGGCGATTACCGCCGCGCCGCTTCCCCGAAACCTGCCTCCAACCGCTGACATCACACTTATATGAGCCTCACTCGCCGTCTGTTCACCTCCGCCGCCGCCCTCGCCCTGCCCGCGTGGGCCCAGAAGCCGGGCGAAAAGCTCCCCCCCGAAGCAGAAGAAGACCTCCCGCGCTTCACCACCTTCATCCGCCAGGTCATCGCCCCCACCACCGTCACCGACCGCGACGGCCGCTACATCGCCGGCCTCCAGCCCCACGAGTTCCGCCTCATCGACCGTGGCAAGGTCCAGAAAGTCACCGTCGAAAGCGCCGTCCAGCCGCTCTCGCTCGTCGTCTGCATCCAGGCCAATAACACCGTCGAATCCGTCCTGCCCAACATCAAAAAGATCGGGCCCCTCCTCGAGGGCACCGTCCTCGGTGAACAGGGCCAGGCCGCCATCGTCGCCTTTGACCATCGCGTCCGCGTCCTCCAGGAATGGACCCGCGACTCCGCCGCCATCACCAAGGCCCTCGACAAGATCAACGCCGGCTCGACGACGTCCGCCATGGTCGACGCCGTCATCACCGCCGCCCGCCTCCTCCGCAACCGGCCCAAGGACCACCGCAAAGTGATCCTCCTCATCGCCGAAACCCGCGACAAAGGCTCGGAGGGCAAGACCCGCCAGGCCCTCCTCGACCTCCAGTTCGGCAACATCGTCCTCTACTCGCTCAACATCAACCGCCTGCTCACCAGCCTCATGACGAAGCAGCCGCCGCCCCGCCCGCCCTCGATCCCCTCGAGCGCCCGCCACATCCCCGCCGGCGGCCTCTCCGACCCCACCTCGGTCAACCAGTACACCGGCCACTACAACGGCAGCGTAACTCCCCTGATCGTCGAAGCCTTCCGTCAGGTGAAGAGTATCTTCATCGATAACCACCTCGAAGCCTTCACCAAGAGTACCGGTGGCGTCGAGCGTTCGTTCCTCACTTACAAGGATCTCGAACGTGTCGTCATGGACATCGGCGAAGAACTGCAGAGCCAGTACATGATCAGCTACTCCCCGTCGAACCCCGACGAAGGCGGCTACCACGAGATCACCGTCGAAGTGAACCGCGCCGGCCTCAAGGTCCGCACCCGCCCCGGTTACTGGATGGCCGCGGTGCCTGAACACATGCGGTAGACTTAGGCTTCCCGCCTGAGTCTATGCGCCTATACTTACTCGCTCTCGTTCCAGTTACACTTGCGGCCGCGCACGACAAGGCGTCCCTCCTCGCCAATCAGACGCTAACATTCGAGCAAAACCGGGGGCAGTTCCCGGACGCAGCCCCCGGCGCCTTCGTCGCCCGCGCCTCCGGCTACGTCTTCGTCGCCGCGCCCACCGGCCCCGTCTTCCTCACCCCCCCCGGCCCCCGGCCCCTCCCGCTCGGCGGGGCCGCCCCCCGGGCCCCCCCCCAACCCGTCCACCGCCTCATCCGCCAGTCGAACTACTTCCGTCCCAACCTCCAACTCACCGGCGTCCCCCACTTCGCCTCCCTCCGCTACCCGAACGTCTACCCCGGCATCGATCTCATCTTCAAAGCCGCCGGCCGCGACATCGAGTACGACTTCCTCGTCCACCCCCACGCCGACCCGCGCCGCATCGCCGTCCGTCTCCCCGGCGCCCCCGCCCTCCGCCAGCGCCCGCCCGTGGCGTACCAGCAAACCCCGCGCGGCCGCATCGAAATCCCCATAAAAACCCGCCAATCCGGCCCCGTCACCCGCTTCCACCTCGCCCCCTACGACCCATCCCTCCCCCTCACCATCGATCCCGTCGTCGAAGCCTCCACCCTCTTCGGCGCCATCGGCGAAGAAACCCCCAAAGGCCTGGCCGTCGATGCCGCCGGCAACTTCATCGTCGTCGGCCGCACCTGGCTCAACTTCCTCTCCGCCACCCCCGGCGCCTACCAGACGTCCGGCGCCGGCTCCGGCGATGCGTTCATCACCAAGATCGCCGCCGACGCCAAAACCGTCCTCTTTACCACCTACCTCGGCTCCGTCGATGAGGACATCGCCAACGCCGTCGCCCTCGACCCCTCCGGCAACATCGTCGTCACCGGCAATACCGCCAGCAACCAGTTCCCCATCACCCCCGGCGCCTGGACCCAACCCACCCGCTACGGCGGCGCCTTCGTGGCCAAACTGAACCCCAACGGGAATCAACTCCTCCTCTCGCTCACACTGAACGGCGCCGGCGGCAATACCTGGTCCAACGCCGTCGCCCTCGACGCCTCCGGCAATATCTACTTCGGCGGCCGCACCACCTCCCCCAACCTCCCCACCACCGCCGGCGTTCTCTTCCCCACCTTCCCGGGTGAGGACGACAACGCCTTCGCCGCCAAACTCAATCCCGCCGGTTCCTCCCTCCTCTTCCTCACCTACCTCGGCGGCCGCCGCCGCGGCGCCGTCACCTCCATAGCCGTCGCCCCCGATGCAAACCCCATCTTTGCCGGCTATTCCACCAACTACGGCGTCCCCTCCCTCGACATCACCGCCCCCGAAGGCGCCATCCGCCGCCTCCCCGGCAACAGCGAAGAGGGCTTCGCCTTCAAGCTCAATCCCACCGCTACCGCCATCCTCGCCGGCTCCTACCTCGGCGGCCTCGCCAGCGATCGGGTCCATAGCGTCGCCACCGACGCCGCCGGCAACATCTACCTCGCCGGCCTCACCTTTTCCACCGCTTTCCCCACCTCCGCCAACGCCGTCCGCAACTACGACACCTCCGCCGCCTTCGTTACCAAATGGAACGCCACCGCCACGGCAATGTCCTGGAGCACCCTCCTCGGCGGCAACGCCTACACCATCGCCCACGCCCTCGCCGTCGACCCCGACGGCAAAGCCTACGTCACCGGCGAAACCGCCGCCAGCGACTTCAACCTCGCCGGTGCCCCCCTCATCTCGTCCTTCGTCTTCAATACCACCGGCGCCTTCCTCTCCGCCTTCGACGCCACCGGCGCCCTCGTCGACTCCACCTTCTGGATCGGCACCAACCGCGGCTCCATCGCCGACAACGCTTCCCGCGGCGTCGCCATCGCCCGCAACGCCTCCGGCGTCGTCTCCGTCCTCGGCGGTGCCGCCGGCGTCACCTTCCCGGTCACACCCGGCGCCCTCCGCCCCGTCATCACCACCTCCGCTAGCCCCGACGTCTTCGTCACCCGCTTCTCCTACGCTTCGCCTTGTACTTACTCCGTTTCCCCACCCTCCATCCAGGCCCCCATCGCCGGCGGCGTCTACCGCGCCACCGTCACCACCTCGCCCGGCTGCCCCTGGACCCACGCCGCCTCCGCCCCCTGGTACGGCACGCGCTTCGTCAGTGAAACCGAGGCCGACATCACCGTCGACGAAAGTGTCGAATCCCTCCTCACTGGCGCCGTCTTCATCGCCGGCAAAACCATCCCTATCACCCAGCAAGGCGCCTGCGTCTACTCCACGCCCAACCCCATCGCCCCCGCCCCCAATACCGGCGGGCCCTTCTCCTTCAAACTAACCACCAACCTCCGCTGCCCCCTCGCGCCCACCACTACCGCCGACTGGATCGACCTCACCCCCACTCCCCAATTCAACCTCGGCACCGCCGACGTCACCGTCCAACTCCGCACCAACTACGGCGCCGCCCGCTCCGGCGTTGTCAATTTCGCCCCCGGCGTCTCCGTCCGCATCGACCAGGCCGCCAACGCCTGCTCCTATAGCGTTTCCCTCAACGGCCCCCTCCAGGTCGGCTACGGCTTCCAGGCCATCCCCGTCACCGTCACCACCGCCACTGGCTGCCCCTGGCAGGGCTCTTCCAGCGTCGATTGGATGGACCACGGCACAACGTTGAACTTCCCCATGTACGGCACCTCCACCGCCACCCTCTCCGTCGGCTATAACAGCGGCGCTCTCCGCACCGGCACGATCACCTACGCCGGCAAGGTCATCTCCGTCACCCAACTCGCCCAGCCCGTCGGCAACGCCCCCACACTCATCTTCCCCGCCCCCCGCCTTCCCGCCGGCTCTCCGCAGCAGTTCGCCATCGGCGGCCGCGACAACGACGGCGCCGCCGACATCGCCCGCATCCAGTTCCTCGTCGCCGACGGCCCCTCCGCCACCCCCGGCAACTCCTGCTACGGCTACTTCACCCCCGCCACCAACTCGCTCTATCTCTACAACGACAACCACACCGCCGTCCTCGGCCTCATCACCCGCGGCGCCCCCGGCACGCT
>CAYMTH010000453.1:0-4770 GCA_964393235.1 uncultured Solibacteraceae bacterium
GTTGGCGTGCATGATGGAGACGAGCGCGGTATCGGGGCGGAGGGCGGCGCGGAGGGCGTCGGGGGTGATGCGGCCCTGCGTGTCGGCGGCGACGTAGGTGACGTCGAGGTCGCGGCAGGGGGCGAGGATGGCCGGGTGCTCGATGTTGGAGGTGACGATGTGGCCGCGGACGCCGAGTATGGCCAGGTTGTCGGACTCGGTGCCGCCGGAGGTGAGGACGATCTCCTTGGGCGAGCAGCCGAGGAAGGCGGCCACCTGGCGGCGGGCGAGTTCAAGGGCCTGTTTCGCCTGCTGGCCGGGCTGGTGGATACTGGAAGCGTTCCCGAATCCCTCCCGAAGCACGGGCAACATGGCGTCGATCACCTCGGGGGCGACCGGGGTCGTCGCGTTGTGATCGAAATAATAGCGCTGCACAGCCTGTCTCCCTCTCTATTCTACCAATGGCATCCCGCAATCCTCTGATTACGCTGACCACTGATTTTGGCTTGTCGGACCACTTCGTCGCGGCGATGAAGGGCGTGATTTCCACGATCTGCCCGGAGGCGCGCATCGTGGACGTGACGCACGAGTTGAAACCGTTCGAGATCGCCGAGGCCGCCTTCACGTTTGGCGAGGCGTGGCGGTGGTTTCCCAAGGGTACGGTGCACGTGGCGGTGGTCGATCCGGGCGTGGGGTCGGCGCGGCGGCCGATTCTGGTGGAAGCGGCGGGGCAGTATTTTATTGGCCCGGACAACGGGATCTTCACGTCGGCGCTGACGGTGGAAAAGGCGAAGGTGCGGGAGATCACAGCGTCGAAGTACTTCCTGTTTGAGGTCAGCAAGACCTTTCACGGGCGGGACGTGTTCGCGCCGTGCGCGGCGCACCTGGCGGCGGGGGCGCGGGCGTCGACGTTCGGGAAGATGGTCACTGACGCGCTGCGGCTGAAGATGGACAAGCCGGCGCAGACGGGCAAGCGGGTGTGGACCGGGACGGTGTTGAAGGTGGACCGGTTCGGGAATGTGATCACCAATTTCAAGCTGGCGGATTTTCCGTGGGTGGCGACGAACCCGTTCGTGTTCTCGCTCGGGTTCGACCAGGTGGCGCGGGTGGCGGACCACTACGGGGCGTGTGAGTACGGGGAGTTGTACGCGATCGCCGGGTCGAGCGGGTACATCGAGATCGTGATGCGCGAGGCGAGCGCGGCGAAGCAGCTGGGCGTGGTGGCCGGGGCGCCGGTGGAACTGATGGGGTGGGCCAAAGAGAATGCCTGAGATGCCGGAGGTGGAGGCCGTCTGCCGGCGGCTGCGGGCCGAGGCGGAGGGGTCGACGGTGACGCGGATGCGGCTGCTGCGGCCGGCGATCGCCAAGGGAGAGGTGGAAGAGGCCTGCCGGCGGGCGAAGCTGGAACGGGTGGAACGGCGGGGGAAGAACATCTTCTTGCACTTTTCGCGCGGGGCGATTCTGCATGTGCACCTGCGGATGACGGGGAACCTGTATGTGATTCCGGACCACCGCTTTCTGGTGAATTCCGTGCGGGCGGTGTGGGAGCTGGCCGATGGGCGGGGCATCGTGTTCGAAGACCCGCGGGCGCTGGGGCGGATTGCGCGGATCGAAGCCGGGGAGATGCCGGAGCTGGGGTGGGAGCCGCTCGACGCCGGGTTCACGGTGGAGGCACTGGCGGCGTTGGCGAAAGGGTCGCGGCAGCCGGCGAAGCTGTTTTTGCTGGACCAGGCGAAGATCGCGGGGCTGGGGAACATTTACGCGGCGGAGGCGCTGTTCCGGGCGGGGGTGGATCCGCGGCGGGCGATGGGGACGCTGCGGCGTCCGCGGCTGGAAAAGCTGCACGCGGCGATCGTGACGGTGATGTCGGGCGCGGTGGAGAGCGTCTACGAGCTCTATTCGCAGCCGGGGAACCTGATCGAGGCCGAGCGGCAGACGCTGATGGTCTATGGGCGGGAGGGAGAACCGTGCCGGGTGTGCGCGAAAGCGGTGCAGCGGCTGGCGCAGGGCGGGCGGTCGACGTATTACTGCGGTAGCTGCCAGAGATAGGGAGGGCGGCGGGATGGTACACTCGGATTCATGCTGTCCTGCCGGCCGGGCCGCGTAGTGGCTTTTCGGCGCGGAGGCGCACGAATCAGCCGCAAATGAGCACAGACACACAGCCCGTCAACCGGGCTCAGGAATTTCGCAAGGCGCTGGAGCAGGGCGTCCTGGTGGCCGATGGGGCCATGGGCACCATGTTGTACGAGAAGGGCGTCTTCATCAACCGCTGTTACGACGAGTTGAACCTGTCGACGCCGGGCATCGTGCGCGAGGTGCATGAGGCTTACGTCAAGGCCGGCGCGCAGATCCTGGAGACCAACACGTTCGGGGCGAACCGGACGCGGCTGTCGGCGCACGGCATGGCGGAGAAGCTGGAAGCCATCAACCGCGCCGGCGTGCAACTGGCGCGCGAGGCGGCCAAGGACAAGGCGTTTGTGGCCGGCGCGATCGGCCCACTGGGCGTGCGGATCGAGCCGCTGGGCCCGACGAGCTTCGCCGAGGCGCGCGAGGTGTTCCGCGAGCAGATCGCGGCGCTGGTGGCGGCGGGCGTCGACCTGCTGGTCTTCGAGACCTTTTACCAGATCAACGAGCTGCGCGAGGCGCTGTTCGCGGCCCGGGAAGTGGTGGGCGACTCGATGGCCGTGGTCGCGCAGGTGACGATCAACGACGACGGCTGCATGCTGGACGGGACGGACACGGAGACGTTCGCGGCCTATCTAAACGACTGGCCGTGCGACGTGGTGGGGCTGAACTGCTCGGTGGGCCCGAAGGCGACGCTGGAGACGCTGGAGAAGATCTCGGCGTTCACGAAAAAACCGCTGTCGGCGATGCCGAACGCGGGCCATCCGGCGGAAGTGGAAGGGCGCAAAATCTACCTTTGCTCGCCCGAGTACATGTCGCAGTACGCGCGGCGGTTCCTGTGGGCGGGCGTAAAGATCGTGGGTGGCTGCTGCGGCACCACGCCGGAGCACATCCGGCAGGTGCGGAGCGAGGCGCGGAGCCTGCAGCCGGCGCAGCGGAACATCGCGGCGACGGTGGAAGCGCACGCGCACACGGGCCAGGCGATGCCGAAGGTGGCGCTGGCGGAGAAGTCGCAGCTGGCCGCGAAGCTGGCAGGGGGCAAGTTCGTCACCTTCGTCGAAATCCTGCCGCCGCGCGGCGTGGATCCGTCGAAGGAAGTGGCCGGGGCGAAGCTGTGCAAGGCGGCCGGGATCGACGTGATCAACGTGCCGGACGGGCCGCGGGCGAGCGCGCGGCTGAGCGCGCAGGTGACGTGCCAGATCTTCCAGAAAGAGGCCGGCATCGAGGCGGTGCTGCACTTCTGCTGCCGCGACCGCAACATTCTGGGCATCCAGTCCGAGCTGCTGGGCGCGCACTCGACCGGCGTGCGGAACCTGATCTGCATCACCGGCGACCCGCCGCGGATGGGCAACTACCCGTCGGCGACGGCGGTGTTCGACGTCGACGCGATCGGGCTGTGCAACATCGTCAACAACCTGAACCACGGGCTTGATATCGGCGGCATGCCGATGGGCTCGCAGACCGCGCTGGTGCTTGGCGTGGGGGCGAACCCGGGCGCGCTGAATCTGGACGAAGAGATCCGGCGGTTCGAGTGGAAGGTGCAGGCCGGCGCAGAGTACGTGGTGACGCAGCCGGTGTTCGACGTACGGCTGCTGGAGACGTTTCTGAAACGGATCGAGCATGTGCGGATCCCGGTGATCTGCGGCATCTGGCCGCTGACGAGCCACCGCAACGCCGAGTTCATGGTGAACGAACTGCGCGTGCCGGTGCCGGAAGAGTACATGGAGCGGATGCGGCGGGCCGAGTCGGCCGAAGCGGCGCGGCTGGAGGGCGTGGAGATCGCCCGGGAGATGGTGCGGCGCGTGCAGCCGATGGTGGACGGGGTGCAACTGTCGGCGCCATTTGGTAGATATCAGATGGCGATCGATGTCGCCGAAGCGATTGAGAAACGGGACTGACGACCTTGCCTACGGACCTGATTGAAATTGACGCCGAGGCGCCCTCGAACGAAGCCATTGACCGCGCGGCGACGGCCATCCTGCGGGGAAAGATTGTGGCGATTCCGACCGAGGCGCGCTACTCGCTGGTGGCCGATCCGTTCAACCTGCAGGCCGTGGCGAACGTCTTCGCGGCCAAGGGTCGGGAGGCGGTGCGTTCGCTGCCGCTGCTGGTGGCCGATATGATGATGGCCGAGGAACTGGCGAGCGAGGTTTCGGCGCGGTTCCGGATCCTGGCGCGGCACTACTGGCCGGGGCCGCTGACGATCATCGTGCCGGCGTCGGCGAAGGTGCCGCTGCGCGTGACGGGCAACACGGGGCGTCTGGCGATGCGGCAGTCGCGGTCGAAGGCGGCGCAGATGCTGATCGAACGGATCAACCAGCCGCTGATTGCGACCAGTGCGAACCTGAGCGGGCAGCCGACGTGCGCGAGCGGGATCGAAGTGTTCGGGACGATGGACGGGCGCGTGGACCTGGTGCTCGACGGCGGGATGAGCCCGGGGCTGGGCGCGACGACCGTCGACATCACCGAGCCGTTCTGGCGCGTGATCCGCGAAGGGGCCATCCCGGAGCGGGAATTGGCCGAGGTTCTGCACCGGACGTAACGCAGGTTTCCGGAGTGTGGTAGATTCGAGGGGCGGTAGCTGTATGTAACACCGACCTTCGAGGGCGATATGAAATATTTTCTTCAGCGAGATGGCCGCACCTATGGGCCCTACTCCTATGACGA
>CAYMTH010000454.1:0-4764 GCA_964393235.1 uncultured Solibacteraceae bacterium
TATCTCCGTCTCGAGGAATACGCCCAAGCCGCCCGCGTCCTCTCCCCCGTCCAAACGCCCCAGGGCCGCGAACTCCTCGCCACCGCCCTCCTCTTCTCCGGCCAGGCCCCCGCCGCCGATCCCATCCTCGCCGCCCTCGCTCCCTCCCCCGGTGTTCTCTACCTCCGCGCCGTCTCCCATCTCAAACAGGGCCGCAAGGCGGAAGCCGCCGCCGTCTTCGACCAGTTGGTCAACTCCGCGCTCTCTCCTCACCAGGTCGCGTTTCTGAAGGGGAAGGCCCTCTACGAATCTGGCGATTTCGCAGGCGCCCGAGATGCTTTCTCGTCGATCTCCAGCCCTCTCCCCGGCCTTGCCCTCGAACGCGGCAAAGTCTTCGTCAGCCTCCGCGACGCCGAACAGGCCGAACGCGCCCTCCGCGACGCCCTTCGCGAGACGCCCCTCGATTCCGAGGCCAACTACTTCCTCGGCGCGCTCCTCACCCAGCAGGACCGTCCCCGCGAAGCCGTCGCGCTGCTCGAGGCGGCGCTCCGTTCCCGCCCCGATTTCTGGGGATCTCATTTTTACCTCGGCCGCGCCCAACTGGCCCTGAGTCAACCCGCCTTGGCCACCGCGAGTCTCGAGCGGGCCCGGGCGCTCAACCCGGCCGAACCCCAAGTCGAATTCCAGTTATCGAAGGCGTACACGGCCGCCTCCCGTCCCGCCGACGCAAAGGCAGCCCTCGCCCGTTTCCGCCAGCTCCGCGCCTCCCGCCACGCCGCCGAACAATCCCTAATCCTCAAATAATTCGAAATAATTCGTAAATAATTCGTGACACTCCCCGTTATTTCCGCATTATTTCCGTCTTACTCCCCCATCCCTCTCATTCCCCGCAACCTAACCCCTCTGTCTGACATTCGAAAACGTACCCCCCTCGCCACCCCCCTCCCTTTTCCCCCCATCCACCTGTGAACAAACGTCACACCCCCCTCCCAATCAAATCAACCACTTATCCTTTGGCCCTTCACGTGCCCTAAAGCGGCCATGCGCCGTAATACCGTCTTCGGCAAACTCGTCACCGCCGTCTTCCTCGCCGGCTTCCTTTTCGGCATCTTCTCCGCCCGCGCGTTCTCTTGGAACCCCGCCGACGACACCAACGTCAACTCCCGTTACACCGTGGAAAGCGTCGAAATCAAAGGGGCCAGCGAAGCCCGCCTCTCCAAATCCCTCCGCGACGACCTCCAGCGCCACATCGGCCAGCGCTTCTCCCCCGAATCCTTCGCCCGCCTCTCCGCCCGCGTCCGCGACGAACTCCGCGCCCGCCTCGTCTCCCCTAAACTACTGAAAGGAAACACCCCCGACTCCGTCCGCGTCGTCCTCGACGTCCTCGGCCGCCGCGTCAACGTCTCCACCGACCACTCCCGCCTCGCCTGGCACACCACCCAGGGCTGGACCGGCGAACTCCGCCTCACCGTCGATCAACCCGGCCGCCAGGCCCTCTCCCTCGCCGGCTTCTCCGACGGCGACACCTCCACCGAACGCGCCTCCGGCGCCCGCGTTACCTACGCAAAATCTCTCCTCCCCAACCGCCTCCGCGCCGGCTTCCTCGCCGCCACCCACAACGCCTCCTACTCCTCCCGCACCCTCGACCTCGCCCAACCCAACGACCTCTATCGCCATGCCGACACTTTCCACCCAACGGCAACGTTCCTCCCCTTCCGTCTCGACGACCGGGATGAACTCGCCTTGGATGTCGGCATGCGGTGGCAGCGGTTCCGCCTCCTGTCCCCGGATGCGAACCGCGATGTCTCCTCCCACGCGCTGGTAAATACTCTGCGATACCGGCGCGTGCGAGGCGATGTCGACTCCGGCCTCGCCACCTTCACCGCCTCCGTCTCCCTCACCCGAGGCCTTGCCGACAACTTCCAATTCACCCGCCGCGTCGCCGCCGCCGGCCTCGAATACCACCGCGACGCCTCCCGCCTCACCGTCGACGCCGTCGCCGGCTCCCTCTCCGGCCGCGCCCCCTTCACCGAACGCTTCGCCGCCGGCAACACCCAGCTCCTCCGCGGCTGGAACAAGTTCGAAATCGCCCCCCTCGGCGCCACCCGCCTCGTCGCCACCAACCTCGAATACGGCCACGCCCTCAAAGGCAAACTCGAACTCTCCGCGTTCTATGATTCCGGCGCCATCTGGTCCGCCTCCACCCCCGCCCCCCCCCGCCACTCCGCTGGCTGCGGCCTCCGCACCCGCGACGGTTTCTTCTTCTACCTCGCCTTCCCCCTCCGCGACGGCCGTGTCGAACCCACCCTCATGACGGGAGCCACGTTTTGACCCGCAAACTCGCCCTCGCCGCCCCCCTCCTCCTCGTCCCCTTCCTCAAGGGCTGGTCCCCCACCACGCTCAACGTCCGCAACGACGACGGCCTCCTCCGCGTCGCCGCCCCCAACCTCCGCTTCCTCGAAGGCCGCAGCCTCCGCCGCCTCCACGACGGCGCCGGCCTCGTCTTCTCCCTCCAGCTCTCCCTTTCCACCGACCAGTTCCGCACCGTCCAACGCCGCCAGGTCGACCGCTTCGTCGTCTCCTTCGACCTCTGGGAGGAAAAGTTCGCCGTCACCCGCCTCGGTCACGCCCGCGAACAAGCCACCCACCTCTCCCGCGAAGCCGCCGAACGCTGGATGTTCGATCACGCCGGCCTCCCCCTCGCCGGCCTCGCCCCGGCCTCCCCCCACTGGGTCCGCGCCGAACTCCGCGCCGACGACCCGCGCGATTCCGCCGGCTTCCTCCTCGACCCCTCCGTCACCCTCACCCGCCTCGTCGAGTGGTTCGGCCGCTCCCCCCGCGGCGAAACCGAACGCTGGCACCTCGAAAACGGCCCGTTCTACCCCGAAAAACTCGCCCGATGAGCCTCCGCTCCCAGCTGATCGTCGTCTTTCTCGCCGCCACCCTCGCGCCGCTCGCCGTGCTCCTCTGGGTCACCTCCCGTCTGTTTGAAACCAGCCTCTCCCACGCCACCACCGCCGAACTCGACCAGCTCTCCCAGTCCCTCCGCGCCACCGGCCTCGAGATGTACAAAACGAGCCGCGAAATCCTCAAGGCCGACGCACTCGCCGGCCGCGCCGCCCCCCGCGTCTGGACCCCGAAAAACCAGTCGGAGTGGCCCCCCGCCGTCGCCGACTTCGCCGCCTCCGGCCAGCCCGAATGGTTCGGCGCCGCCGGCCCCGACGGTGAAATTCTCGAATACCTCACCCGCGCCCCCGACGGCGCCATCCACGTCTACCAGCGCAAGCTCGGCGCCATCGGCATGAACCGCCTCACCGCCCAGTTCACCCGCGCCCGCGAAACCGTCGCCCGCTCCAGCCAGTACGACCTCCGCCGCGGCCTCAACCTCGCCCTCCTCTCCACCGCCGCCGCCGTCTACGTCACCGCCCTTGCCGTCCTCCTCGTCGTCGCCTTCCGCGTCTCCCGCCCCATGCGCGACCTCACCCGCGGCCTCCAAACCCTCGCCGCCGGCAACCTCGATGTCCGCCTCCAGGGCGCCGGCCGCGACGAAGCCGGCCAGGCCATCGCCGCCTTCAACGACACCGCCGCCCAGCTCGCCGCCTCCCGCGAACAGCTCGTCCAGCTCACCCGCGCCGCCAGCTGGCAGTCCCTCGCGCGCAAAATGGCCCACGAGGTCAAGAACTCCCTCACCCCCATCCGCCTCACCATGGAAGAGATCGGCGCCCGCAACGGCTCCGTCGATGCCACGTTCCTCAAACAGGCCTCGCAAATCGTCGCCGACGAAGTCACCACCCTCGAAAAGCGCGTCCGCGCCTTCTCCGACTTCTCCTCCGAGCCCGCCGCCCACCTCCTCCCCGTCGACTGCAACGCCCTCGTCGCCGAACGCGTCGCCTTCCTCAAACCCCTCCACCCCAACCTGACCTATAACGTCAACCTCGCCCCCCAGTCTCTCGTCCTCGCCGATCCCGGCCTCCTCCGTGGTGTCCTCACCAACCTGCTCGAAAACGCCGCCCAGGCCATCGGCCCCCGCCCCGGCCGCATCGAAATCGAAACCTCCCCCACCGGCTTCCGCATCGACGACGACGGCCCCGGCTTGAGCGAACTCGCCCGCTCCACCCTCTTCGAGCCCACCATCACGTTCAAGAAGGATGGCATGGGCCTCGGCCTCTCCATCGCCCGGCGCAGCGTTCTGCAGTGCGGCGGCGAAATCGAACACCGGGACAGCCCCCTCGGCGGCGCGTCTTTTCTAGTGACTCTCCCTCCCTCCCATGCGCAAACTCTGGATCGTTGACGACGAATCGAACATCGGCCTCTCCCTCCGCCTCATCCTCGAGCGCGAGGGCTTCGCCATTCAGACCTTCACCAGCGCCTCCGACTACCGCCGCGCCGCCGGCCGCGAAGCCGTGGCTCTCTTCCTGTTCGACGTCCGCCTCCCCGACGCCTCCGGCATCGACCTCGTTCGCGAACTCCGCGCCGCCGGCCTCGCCGCCCCCGTCATCATGATCTCCGGCCACGGCACCATCGCCGACGCCGTCGAGGCCGTCCACGCCGGCGCCTTCGACTTCCTCGAAAAGCCCCTCCACCGCGACCGCGTCCTCCTTGCGGTGAAGAACGCCCTCGACCAGTCGACCCTCAAGGAAGAGAACAAGCGCCTCAAGGAGCAGCTCCCCGCCGCCCGCATGATCGGCTCCTCACCCGCCTGGCAGCGCATCGTCGACCAGGCCACCCTCGCCGCCCGCAGCGACGTCCGCGTCCTGTTCATCGGCGAATCCGGCACGGGCAAGG